>MWDY01000268.1 GCA_002070755.1 Spirochaetes bacterium ADurb.Bin110
TGCTCCGTAGCTAGGGATTCACACCCCGCTTTGTTCGCCAGCTTCTTCGGTACTATGTACCCGTCCGACTTCTCACCGACGTCTATCTCTGGCTCATGAGTACTACTCTTCCCAGAGCAGCCCACTATGTCTCGCGATGTGGGCATCGATGAGACCTCCCGTTTCTCGCGCAAGAAGTTTCCACACATGCACAGGGTCTCCGACTGCGCCGAATCCATGCCACACTCGCGCCTCTCGCATGGCATAGTATTGTCTTCCACTTCGATTAACAGTGTCGACATTCGGGCCGTATTTCTTTCGCAGCTCAATGGCTGGCCTGTGTGTACCCTTGTCAACGCTTCACCTATACCCTCACGAGTATCGATGCATGACTCAGGGCCAGGGCGGTTCGCTACTCCTTCCCTGTATGACTCTTCCATTCACAACTCCTTGCCGATTCCGCGGCGCACTAATCGTCAATTCCGCACCATTCCTCAGATAAAGAAAAGATAAGTATCCTATCTTCCGAAAGGAAGACAGGAGGATGTACCTCAAGAATAATCGGAAAATCTATCTCGTGATGGGCTTCACCGATATGCGCAAGCAAATCAATGGTCTTGCGCAGATTGCTGAAGCGAAGAAGCCGAAGGAACTACTCTCAGGGAACTACTTTGTCTTTTTAGGAAAGACACGGCGAGTAATAAAGATCCTCTATTGGGATAGAACCGGCTTCTGCCTATGGACGAAGTGCCTTGAGGAGGATAGCTTCCCTTGGCCAAAGAGAACGGACGGAGTGAGGGGTCTTACGAGGGAAGACTTTCGGCTTCTTTTAGTAGGAATCGACATCTTTAAAAAGCACAGAGCAATGCACTATAGTGCGGTCTATTAAAGAAATAGTATTGATATTTAAGAGTCTTTATGCTATAGTCTTTGTATGGGAACGGTGGTAGGAGAGCAGTTACCTGATGATGCAGCGAGCCTAAAACGCATTATCAGTGAGCTCATGAAAGAAGCCGCTCAGTATAAGGCTGAGGCAGCCACCGCGAATCTTGAAGCCCTCTCTTGGAAAGAGAAATACGAGAACTTACGGCGACATTTCTTTGGTTCCTCAAGTGAGAAGCAGCATAAGGATGAGAGTACGCAGGGTTGGCTTTTCAATGAGGCAGAGACCTATGCAGGGGAAGTACCACGGGCAGAGGAGAAGAAAGTTCCTGTCAAGGCGCATGAGCGCGTTAAGCGAGGACCCAAGCCTATTCCGGATGATATTCCCCGAGTCGATATCCTAAGTGAATGCTCGCTTGAGGAGCGTACCTGTCCCCACTATGGAGCACTACGACCTGAGATTGGACAAGAGGTACGGGAAGAGGTCGAGATAATTCCCGAGAAGGTCCTCGTCAAACGGTACATCATCAAGAAGTATGGGCCCTGTGGATGTGCTGACTGCACTACTCCTGTGATACAAGCATCAGGGCCAGTAAAGTTTATTCCTGGTTCACGTTTTTCAAACAATAGCCTTGCCTTTTTTCTCACCTCAAAGTTTGTGGATGCCCAGCCGTTCTATCGTATGGAGCACATCTTGAGTCGTTTTGGGATTGAGACACCCCGAGCGACGCTCTGTGCTCTTGCGATACGAGCCGGACGAGGTTTAGGCGATCTCATCGAAGTAATGAAAGAGGATATTAAAGCTTCCCGGGTGCTCCTTATGGACGAGACGGTGGTGCAGGTGCTGCATGAGAGAAACTCGAGTCCGCAATCGAAGCACTTCATGTGGGTGACGGAAGGCTTTTCTGAAGGTAAACCAATAATCTTCTTTCACTATCATCCGAGTCGCTCAAAAGAGATTCCCTTAAGGCTCTTGAAGGACTACGAAGGCTACCTGCAGACTGATGGCTACTCTGGCTACGATGAGGCAGGGAGCTTTCCTGGGATTAGGCATGTAGGCTGTCTTGCCCATGTGCGGCGGAAGTTTATCGATGCCGAGAAGCTCGGGAGTAAGGAAGCGAGCATCTTTATCTCGATGATTGGCGAGCTCTATGAGAAAGAAGCTACTCTTCGACGACAGTATAAAGAAGGGCTTCTTGATACCGAACGCTTTCTTACCCTCCGGAGAAAAGAGCAAACGCCGAGACTCACTGCGATGCACTCTTGGCTTATAGCCCATGCAGGCATAAGTCCTCCCACACTTGCATTTGGGAAAGCAGTGAGCTATGCGCTGAGTCAGTGGGAGAAGATAACCCATTACCTCGATCATGAGCTCCTCACGCCTGACACGAATACTATCGAGAATGCGATAAGGCCCTTTGTGATAGGCAGGAAGAACTGGCTTTTCTCAAACACGCCTTTAGGAGCACATGCGAGTGCGAGTATCTATAGCATGATCGAGACCGCGAAGGCGAATGGGCATGAGCCCTACCACTACCTGTGTTACCTTTTTAATGAGCTCCCGAAGGCAAAGAGTCTTGAGCAAAAGCTTGCACTCTTGCCCTATAAGTTATCGCCCACTGATTACTGAGGCTCTCGACTTTTTATTCCAGAGTCATAGAAGCAGTTTCTATTCTTTTATCTCGTTCTGCCTAGAGATTGCAAAAAACTATCAAATTGAGAAGATTTTATGTCCTTCATGATGTTTCATCGTTGAGAACGGTGCGGAATTGACGCTTACACCCATACTAATCGCTGAAGCGCCTAATAAAAGATAAATTATTTATATTGTCATTATAAGGAAATAAGATATAATTACAAATTGAATAGTAACAAGAAAAAAGAAATGAAGAGAGTTTTAAAATGGGCAAGGTATGAAAAAGCTTGGTTTTATTACTATCACCATTGTTAGCCTAGCCATCACAGTGACAATACTAGGTTGTCCAAATTTGGCCAAATCTCAGAATCATAATCCAAGTATAACAACCGATCTTCCAGCATCTCATTCTTTAGAAGTAGGGCAGTCTTTTACTTTTTCTGTTGTAGCAATAGATGAGGATGCAGATACACTCTCTTATGCATGGAAAGAAAGTTCTGATGGAACAAACTGGTTGGCTGTAGGTTCCAATTCCAGCTCCTATAGTTTTTCAAAGTCAAATGCAGGAACTTGGAAAGTTAAGGTGATAGTCGATGACGGCAAAGGCGGTTCAGTAACGAGCACAGTCTCCACCATAACAGTAAATGTTAGAGTACCTCAGAATCATAATCCAAGTATAACAACCGATCTTCCAGCATCTCATTCTTTAGAAGTAGGGCAGTCTTTTACTTTTTCTGTTGTAGCAATAGATGAGGATGCAGATACACTCTCTTATGCATGGAAAGAAAGTTCTGATGGAACAAACTGGTTGGCTGTAGGTTCCAATTCCAGCTCCTATAGTTTTTCAAAGTCAAATGCAGGAACTTGGAAAGTTAAGGTGATAGTCGATGACGGCAAAGGCGGTTCAGTAACGAGCACAGTCTCTACCATAACAGTAAATGTTACACCAATTTTCACAGTAGTCTATGATGGAAATGGAGCAACAAGCGGTAGCGTTCCAATAGATAGAACAGATTATGGGTCAGGCTATATAGTGACTGTGTTGGACAATATTGGAAACCTAGAAAAAACAGGTTATACCTTTGCAGGGTGGAATACATCTCCATTGGGAACAGGCATAACATATAATGCAAATGACAAAATCATAATTAATAATTCAAGCATTATATTATATGCTAAATGGCAAGCTGTTTCAAAAATGTTTGAGCATGAATATAATGATACATATCAGTATGCAAATGAGATTGTAGAAAATATACCAATGGAATTTAGATTGAATTCCACCTTTGACCAAGATTGGTTTAAATTTTATTTGACAATGAATAAGCTAATGCAATTAGACTTTATTGTGCCGTCTGATATAACTGGTTTATGGACTATATATGTATATGATCCTGATATGACAATATTGAGTCAAACAAATTGGGATTCTTCTGAAAGTAAACCAGTTATTCCATGCAATAAAACTGGCTATTACTATATTAGGATAACTGCATTTTCAAATGGATTTATGCATAATGATTCATTTGTGCAAATAAAATTCACAATATCGCCATGGAATTTTTAGAATAAGTTCCTAATAAACTTAGTAAATAAATTGTACTGTTTTTTATAAAAATAAAGTCGACTAGTTTTTTGATTCAATAGCCACCCTGCGGCAAAAAATAATGGTCGATCGTCTCCTGTAAATCATATTATCCACTTAATTGAATGTTCGCTAGCATTAACATAAAATTTCCACATAAGGAAGAGAAGACAGGAGAAAGAAGCCCAATGGGATTCATGCTATCATTGGTTTTTCAACAAATCATGACAGACATGTCACAGCCGGTGATAACTTTTTTAAATTAGTCTGAACCAACCTTGACATCTCAGCTTGGAACTTTTTCATGCGTTTATTTAAGTGAGACCAGATTGCTTAAGGGTATTGGGATCATAATATTGAAAATACCAGATAAGTCCAATTTTTAGCTTCCGCCGAAAACTGTCAAGGTCGGTTTAAATTTTCCGGTTTTAGTCGGTTTGGACTTTCCGGTTTCTGGCCATCATTCGAAACCAACAGCTCCCACGCGGAGCCGCTCTTTCATACGATAAGAGTCAGCTTTAAGACTGAATACCTGTGCATGATGTAAGAGCCGATCGAGCATAGCGGTGGCAACTGCTTCGTCGGACATGAGCTCTGCCCACTTAGAGAATGGCTTATTCGAGGTCATAACGATAGAGCCCGTTTCATAGCGGGTGTTGATCAGCTGAAAAAAGACATGAGCTTGCTCTGGTGTAAGTGGCTCGTAGCCTACTTCATCGAGTAAAAGCACATGGGGCTTTTTAAGCCAGGTAAGCCGTTTTCTGAGTCGTCCTTGCTCTCGGGCACGAATGAGGGAATCGATCGCTTCATAGCAGGTCATGTAGTAGGCAGTATAGCCGGAAATACAGGCTTTCTGCCCAATGGCCAACAAGAGGTGTGTTTTACCGACACCAGAGGGGCCCAGAAAGAGCACATTCTCCTTACGTTCAACGAAGGCAAGGCTCCCCAGCTCCTCAAAGCGTTCCCGCGTAAGCCCGCCTTTGAGCCAGGAGAGGTCGAACTCCTCGAAATATTTGGCTTGTGGCATTCCGGAGAGCTTAAGGCGCGTGCGTGCAGTCCGCTCTTTTCTGGCATCATACTCAATCTCTATGAGTGCCGAAAGTGACTCTGTAAGCGTCTGGTTCTTTCCGGACTGCTCAGAGAGGAATGACTCAAGGCTTGCTGCCATAAAGCCAAGGCCAAGTTCCTCCATGCGGCCCGAAAGAAAGGCGGTGGGCGATAGTGTTCGGTTCATACCAGCGCCTCCCTGGCAGCAACAATCAGGGCATCATAGGCCGAAGGAGCACGGACATCAACGTCGATCCAGGGCTTGGCGACTTTCTTGCAAG
>MWDY01000269.1 GCA_002070755.1 Spirochaetes bacterium ADurb.Bin110
GCTAGCTTGACGGCTTCATAGATTGTGCTATGGATATCTTTTCGCATTGCCTCGATATCGGATTCCTTGAGAATGGCATTTTCGATTAGATATTTCGAAAAATTATCGATAGAGTCATTTTTCCGCCATTCTTCGATCTCTTCTTTGGTGCGATAGCTAGATGCATCGCTCGTGGAATGGCCTGATATTCGATAGGTAATAGTATCTAGGAGTACAGGACCTTTACCTTTGAGCAAAATCTTTTTCTTTCTTAGAACGGCATCTGCGACGGCTAATGGATCTAGACCATCCACACGCTCTGCGTGCATGGCCTCTGGATTGACTCCAGCTCCTACTCTAGCAAGCACTCCAAAGCCCATTGTTTCGCCATAGGTCTGCCCACCCATGCCATAGAAGTTGTTGAAGAAATTGAAGAGAATCGGAGGCGCGCCGCCGACCGATTCCGGCCATAGTGTGCGATATTGATCCATAGATGCCATCATCATTGCTTCCCACACTGGACCACAACCCATCGAAGCATCGCCGATATTGGCAATAACGATTCCTGGCTTTTTATTTATGCGCTTATAGAGGGCAGAGCCTACGGCTATATCGGCTGAGCCTCCTACAATGGCGTTGTTAGGCATGGAGCCAAAGGGCAAAAAGAATGCATGCATCGATCCGCCCATGCCTCGGTTGAAGCCGGCTTTGCGCGCGAATATCTCCGCAAGTGTTCCAAAAATGATAAAATTGCGTGCGAGAGAGAAAGCATCAGTATAAGGCATGCGCTTAGCATAGGAGAGTGTTTCTCCATCCAGCCATGATTCCATTGTCGATATTAACTTAGGCTCATCCATTTTGCGGGCTGCCGAGAGGCACTTTGAGAGAATTTCTCCATGGCTTCTATGGGAGCCGAAGATAAAGTCTTCTGGCTCGAGGGCTGCTGCCTGTCCGACTACGGCTGCCTCTTGGCCAATGGAAAGATGGGCGGGACCCTTGTAGCTGTATGGAATTCCTTCCCATGAGCCCATGGTCTTATAGGTGTTTAGCATGGTTTCAAATTCTCGCACCACGATCATGTCGTGGAGCATTGCAATGAGGCCATCATCCCCAAAGCGTTTTCGTTCTTCCTTTATATTTCGCTTGTATTGATTGATCGGAATAGAAGGGATTTCGAGCATTCCAGGTTTTCTGACATCTTCAGGTTTGATGGGCAATGATTTTGGCATTTTATGACTCCTTATGGGCTCCTTATGAGCCAGCTTTCATTTAATGTGCACTATTAATATTTGCTGCTAGACGCATGTGCGCTCCATGCGGCTTCGCGAATGACTTCCGAGACAGTTGGATGCGGGAATACCATATTACGAAGCGCAGAGATTGGCAGTTTTCGTTCGAGAGCGAGCGCAGCTCCCCAAATCTGCTCAGATGCATAGGCTCCCAAGAGATGAATTCCAAGGAGCCTTTCGCTTGATTTCTCGATGATTATCTTTATGGATCCAGGAGCGGAAAAGCCATTTTCCGCTACGAATCGACCAGAGACATTATATGGCATTCGAAGGACTTGGATATCATAACCTTTTGCTCGAGCATCCTGTTCGGTGAGTCCCACACCAGCGGCTTCGGGCAGCGAGTAGAGTGCCCAAGGCACTGTTTCCGGCGAGAATATTTGATCGCTGCGCTGGGCATTTTGACCTGCAAGGATATCGGAAACGGCTACTTCTGCCATGCGGTAGGCAGCATGGGCCAATTGGCTTTTACCAGTTACATCTCCAATAGCCCAAATACCCGGCAGATTAGTGCGCATCCAGTCATCTGTCGCTATGGCGCGATTCTTGATCTCTAGCCCAGATTCCTGTGCACCCCAACCTTCGATATTGGCCTTGCGTCCAACGGAGAGCAAAACGATATCGGCTTCCACAGAGCTCTTTTCGCCATTTTTATTCTCAAAGAGGACCTTTTTACCTACGAGCTCCGTCACTTTTGTACCAAGCATGAAACTGACATTTTTTAGCGCTTTTCTCAGCTCGACAGCCATCTGCCGATCCATTACAGGCACGATTTCGTCCATCATTTCTATGACAGTTACTTTAGAACCCAACGAAGAGAAGAGACTGGCAAATTCGATTCCTATTACGCCTCCTCCAATTATGCAAAGGCGTGAAGGAATTTCGGCAACCGATAGCAATCCCGTGGAATCTAGCACAACCGGATTATTCTTTATGCCAGGAATTGGCGGAATAATCGGAGAAGAGCCCGTTGCTAATATGATTTTTTGACCTTTGATAATGAAGGGAGATGTCGAAGATTGTGAATCAGAGGATTGAGAGGCTGAAGTTGGAGAAGAAGATCTAAATCCATCGCTTTCTCTGACGGGTGGAAAGACGGTAATGGAATGACCATCTGTCAATTTTCCCGTTCCTCGAATGATCTCCACGCCTGCTTTTCTAAGCGTCAGTTCCAAAGATCTTCGCAATTTATTAGAGACTTCTTCTTTCCATGCCATAACTCGCTGCCAGTTAACATGCACGCCTTCAGTTTCTATGCCAAACGAAGAGGCTTCGTTTAAATAGGCATATAGTTTAGCGCTATTGAGAAGAGTCTTAGTGGGGATACAACCGATATTGAGGCATGTTCCACCTACATCGGCTTTTTCCACAAGAGCGACTTTGAGTTTTTTTGCCGCAAGGCGTTCCGCAGCGAGATAGCCTCCAGGGCCAGATCCGAGGATGATCACATCATAATCGGTCGTCATATATATTCTCCATAAAAGCGATGTATATATTCAAAGTGATATTCAAAGAGAAAAAGGCATAATATCGATATCTGCGATGATTTCGGCAAGTCGCCTCAAAAAGCGCGCCGCATAAGCCCCATCTATTACCTGATGATCTACAGTGAGTGAGAGGCCTATTCTCATGCGAGTCTCGATACCCTTGTCAGTTTTTAGCGGAGTGGGTCGGATCGTGCACAGGCCTAATATTGCGGTCTCCGGAGCATTGACAATCGGCGTAAACCACTCCACACCGAATGCTCCCAGATTCGTCACGGTAAAGGTAGAACCAGAGAGAGAGCCTGGATCGGCGCGGCCGCTTTGACAGGCTTTTGCAAGGCGCTTTACTTCCATGGAAATGCCAATAAGGGGGAGAGCTTGAGCGTTTCGAATAACGGGTACCATGAGGCCTCGCGGAGTATCGACCGCGACACCCAAGTGAATTGGCTTAAAGAGCCTTAGCTCATTTCCTTCAAGGTGCGCATTGAATTCTGGGAATTCAGGGAGAATTCTGACAACTGCCATAAGAACAAGATCGCCAATAGTGATGCTTGCGATATTTGGATTCTCTTGTGCTTTGAGACGAGCTCTCAGTGCAAGAAGATGCTCCGCGTCGGCAGAACTGTGCTCGGTATACTGGGCAGTGGTCTGGACCGAATCGTGCATACGGCCCGCAATGCGCTTTCGAATTCCTATAAGGGGGATGCTTTGGAATTCCGTTTTTTCATTAGTTGGTGATTCTGCCTTTGCAGTCTGCGTCTGCGCTCCTTCTGGCATTCTAGAAGAAGTTCCTTGGATGAAAGCTTCTTGAGTAGGTATTTCTTGGACAGTAGGCTCTTGGATCGAAGGTCCCTGGATCGAAGCCTCGATAACGTCCTTTTCGAGAATTCTTCCATCAGGACCACTACCTTTATAGATAGCTTCTGGGTCTACACCAAGGTGATACATGGCCATTCTGGCGCGTGGGCTCGAATGTGTCTCTTCGCCATGAAGCTCTTTTGGCATTGCAGTTTCCGCTTCTTCCTTTTCTTCCCTGGAAGTGACGGAAGCAGTTGCAGAAGGAGAGATCGACACTGTACTTGCTTGAGAGAAAACTTCTGTATTCCCCCACACTTCCCCAGGCTGACCAATGATTGCAATGGTCTCCAAAACTGGCACATCATCGCCTTCTTTTTTAAGAAGCGCGAGCACTGTACCATCAACTCCTGCAGGCACTTCCATTGTCGCTTTATCGGTTTCGATTTCGCACAGAATAGTGTCCTTCGTTACAATGTCCCCTGGCTTTACTTTCCAGGAAAGAATAAAACTGGATTCTACCGTGTTGCCCAATTTAGGCATTATGATCTTTTCTGCCATTTTACTATCCCTCTCTTGAACTCATCTATCGAATTTATGCAAGAATTACTTCCAAGCCCTCTGATTGAAGCGCTTCTAGCGCTTCCTTTGACAAGCCATTGTCTGTAATGATCCCATGCACTGCTAACAAGGGCAATACGCTTACAAAACCAATCTTGCCAAATTTGGAAGAATCAGCGACGAGCCATGTTATCTCAGCTCTTTTGCTCATCGCCCTGACAATTTCGGCTCCTTCGGTGAACTGTGTCGTCATGCCGCGTTCAATACTGAAGCCATCCGTACCAACAAAGGCAATGCGCGCATTGAAGCTATCTAGATTCTGTACTGCTATGGGCCCTACAAATGATTCTGTCTCTCGTCTGAATGTGCCTCCAGTGAGTATGATATTGAGAAGGGGATTTATGCGTGCATAAGAGAAGGCCAGCATGGAATTCGTTACAATTTGTACATCCTGTTTGCCTATGAGGTATCGGGCTATGAAAGCAGTGGTAGTTCCAGCTTCTATCATGATGCGGTCCCCATCGCAGACGAGTTCGGTTGCTTTTTTGGCAATATGTTGTTTTTCTTCTATATGTAGCTTTTGGTGTTCGAGGATACTTCGATGTATCGAAGGAAGCGCACCTCCTCGAGTTCTCATTAAGTAGCCCCGATTTTCCAGAGAGGAGAGATCAGTACGGATAGTAACCTCCGATACACCTAGAGTGCTCGAAAGCTCAGAGACAGAAAGATAATTGCGATCGGCAAGAAGTTCCAAAATCGACCTCTCTCGCTCGCTGAGATCTAGAAGCATTTCAAACCTCCGGAAAACTTTAAAATATCTTTCTAAAATCTTTCGATAATATTTCGAAAAGCTTTCTTTTAATATACAGCCAGTCTCAGAAACATGCAAGGCCTTTTGTCGATAGAATAATGTAATCGTTTGCATTTTTTATCTTGACAGAATGGAAAAACCATGTAATCGTTTACCTATTCGATGCAGTCGAAAGTAGCATTGCACTATGAAGGTGCATGCTTTTAGGCTGAAATAGATTGATCTATCTGTGGCCTTTCGCCGCTGATTATAGGAAAAGGAGTCATGCGCGTGGCTGCGAAGTTATTGTCGATGGAAAAGATCGATAAGCGTTTTACTGGCGTACATGCCCTTCGTCAAGTGAATTTCGACCTCGATGAAGGGGAAATACACGCGCTTGTGGGCGAAAATGGTGCTGGTAAGTCGACGCTCATGAACATTCTCGTCGGCATAATCCAAAAAGACTCAGGTCAAATCTACTATATGGGGCACCTATTCAATGCGCGCGATCCAAAGCACGCTCTCGAAATGGGCATTGGGATTATCCATCAGGAACTCAACATGATGGATCATCTCACAGTCGCGCAGAACATCTTCATCGGTAGGGAATTCACGAAGCTGGGTGGCATACTGCTAGACAAGCGAGAGCAGAACAAAAGAGCTGAGGAGCTGTTTACTCGCCTTAAAATGAATATAGATCCTACAGAGCAAGTAGGACGCTTAACTGTAGCCAAACAGCAAATGGTCGAGATCGCCAAAGCGGTTTCTCATCGCTTGCGTATTCTTATCCTCGACGAGCCTACCGCAGCGCTCACCGATGCAGAGATAGCCGAACTCTTTACGATTATGCGCGACCTAAAGAGCCAGGGTGTAGGAATGATTCACATCTCCCATCGATTGGAGGAAATCCATCAGATAGCCGACCGCGTCACTGTGCTGAGAGATGGAGAGGTGGTCGATACGAAGAAAACTTCCGATGTGACAAAAGCTCAGATCATCAATATGATGGTAGGACGTGTCATCTATGAACAGCCAAAAATAAAAAGCTCAGTTGGGCCGGAAGCTCCTGTGGTTTTGCGCGCCCACAAGCTCAATGCGGGCAAACTCGTACGCGATGTGAGCTTTGAACTCCGAAAAGGCGAAATCCTCGGTTTTTCCGGGCTCATTGGATCAGGCCGCACCGAAACAGCGCGAGCAATCTTTGGTGCCGACGAAGTTCAGAGTGGATGGATCGAAGTCAATGGGAAGAGGGTCAAGATCCGTTCGCCTGCAGACGCAGTGGCGAAAGGCATCGGCTATCTCTCCGAAGACCGCAAGCGTTTTGAGCTTGCCATCAATCTCAGCGTAAGAGACAACATGGTAATGGCAGCCTACGACCAGTTCCAAAACAGCCTTTTTATCGATGCGAGAAAAGTGCAGGATGTGACCCAAAAATACATCGATAGACTCAGTATTAAGACGCCTTCCATAGAGCAACTTTTGCGAAACCTTTCAGGAGGAAACCAGCAGAAGGTTGTCGTCGCAAAGTGGTTGATCTGCAACTGTGAAATTCTCATTTTCGATGAACCGACTAGGGGAATCGATGTTGGGGCCAAGAGCGAGATCTATACGCTTATGAACGAGCTCACTAAAGAGGGAAAGTCGATCATCATGATCTCTTCGGAGTTGCCGGAGGTTCTGCGCATGAGCGATAGGATTATTGTGATGTGCGAAGGGCGTATCACCGGCGAATTACGTATAGAAGAGGCCAGCCAAGAGGCTATTATGAGACTTGCTACAATGGGTCGCCAGGCTGTCCTCACAGGGAGTTGAACAGCATGACAGCAGAGAATGTTAGCGTAAGCCGTATGCAATGGTTCAAGGAGAGGGGCTTAAAGTACGCGCTTGCTCCGGCCGCATTGATCATCCTATACGTGTTCTTCGGTATTTTTGGAATGAACTATTTCTCCTACCCGACCCTGGTCAATATCATCGATGCTTCTTACTATATCGGGTTCATCTCAATGGGAGTAACATTTGTCATCATCTCTGGTGGCATAGACCTCTCTGTCGGAACAGTGATGATGGCCTCGGCGCTTATCGGTGGAGTCGCCCTCAAGCATGGCGTACCTATGCTTCCGTCCCTCCTTCTCATCATTTTGGTGGGGACCGGCTTTGGATTCTTCAATGGAATCATAGTATCGAGGCTGAAGTTGCCGCCTTTCATTGCAACTCTTGGCACTATGATGATTTCGATGGGGGTGGGTTCTATCGTTTCAAATGTTCAGAGTGCCACTTTCCCAATTCGCGGACAGCCTGGCGGTTGGTATAAGAATCTTTTTCTCTATCTCTCCCCAGAAGGCGGAATGATACCAACCGGCGCTATTCTTCTTCTTCTTGTGGGAGTGATCTGCCACCTTATTCTTTCCAACACAAAGCTCGGACGCTACACCTATGCCATAGGCAGCAATATAGAGGCGGCTAGACTTTCCGGCGTCGATGTCCAGAAGTGGCAAATGATGGTTTATGTTATCTCTGGGGCAACTGCGGGAATTGGTGGAATTTCTTACGCGGCGATCTATACCACAGTTCTTCCTGCACAGGGCCAGGGGTTCGAGCTCTATGCGATCGCGGCGGCTGTTATTGGCGGCACTTCTCTTTCTGGAGGCGTCGGCACGATATGGGGCACGATCATTGGTGTGTTTATTATGTCCGTGCTTGCGACAGGTTTGCCCGCAATGAACCTTCAAGCGCATTGGCAGACCTTCTTCACGGGGGTAATCGTCATTGGGGCGGTGTTGCTCGACATGTACCGAACCAAGAAAGCTTCAGAAGTGCGAATCGAAACCGCAGCTGATGTTTACAAAGCAGAAATGTCCGAGAAGATTGCTTCCATGAAGCGTGAGCTCTCCTCGCTGAAGGCTTCCGGTGATAGAGACAGAGTCGCCGATCTCCAGAAAGAAATTGCAGCCGCCCACCGCGAATTAAAAGCGACCTTTGCTGCGAAAAAAGCAGAAGAAAAGGCTGAGCAGGCCAGAATACGCGCCGAAGAGCGCGCTGCAGACCACGAGTTTTCTGAAATGCTGAAACACAGAGATAATCCTATAGATAACATATAAGGCAGGTGTCTAGTCCGCGTAGCGGATTTATTTATTGGCAATTGAGCTCCGGAGGAAATCCGGGGCTGAATAGCAAAGGAGGATTCTATGCATAGTGCAAAAAGAGTGAGAACAGTGATTGTGGCTCTCGTCCTTTTAGCCGCACTGACTGTTCCTGTGTTCGCTGCAGGCCCGATTTTCATCCCCATGATTTCAAAGGGCTTCCAGCATCAGTTCTGGCAGACGGTTATGAAGGGAGCCAAGGACGCTGCTGATAAATATAATGTCGTCATGACCTTTGAAGGACCGCCTACAGAAGCTGACATTCAGCCTCAGGTTCAGATGTTAGTCAATGCAATGGCTAAAAACCCATCGGCTATTTGTTTGGCTGCCCTGGATACAAATTCCGTCATGGATCAGCTCAATGAGGCTATTAGGCGCAAAATTCCAATCATTGGATTCGACTCGGGCGTCCCCAACGCGCCAAAGGGAGCGATTTACGCGACCGCCGCGACAAACAGCTATGCTGCCGCAGGGCTTGCTGCACAGAAGATGTTCCCGGTCATCAAAGACAAGATCATAGCAGCAACCCCTTCCAACCCTATCACTATCATCGACTTCAATCAGGATGCGACAAGCCAATCGGTCACTGACCGAGGCAAGGGATTCCGCGACATGATGATAAAGCTCATCACGACTGAAGGAAAACGCTCTCTGAGTGACATCAAAGTGACCGGCAACCCGGCGTACATTGCGCCTGACAGCCCCACAAGTGGAAAAGCGATAATCCTCGAAATGGTAGTTCCCGCTTCCCCTAGAGACACCGACGCAACCAACACGGCGCAAGCAATCCTTACCCGCGTGAAAAGAGACCATATTGTCGGAATTTTCTGCTCGAACGAGGGCACCGCTCGCGCTATTCTTTCTGCCTCTAATGATGGCACCGCCCTACCAACTCAGTATCCTGGCCTCGTGGTCATCGGATTCGATGCAGGGAAGGCACAAAAAGCAGCAGTCCGCAACAGATACTTCTTTGGCGCGATCACGCAGGATCCGTACATGATCGGCTATGCTGCTATGGAGCTTGCGTACAAAGCGGTGATGGGACAGCCTGTTTCCGACATCGATACTGGCGCTAAATTCTTTGACTACAGCAACATGGATCAGCCGGATATTGCTCAGCTCTTGTACGACTGAGAATCCATTCAAGCTGGGCTCGACTTGAGGATTCGCGTTACGGCGACGATCTCGGTTGACGCGATAAAAGGGGCTGCCAAAAGGAATGGGCAGCCCCTTTTGCATGAAAGACAGGAAATATATATGCATGATGGAGATAATAGGACATGATAGCGGTGTGCGGCGAGAATCTCATCGATATGGTGCCCTCAGAACATGGGAAAGACCTCTTTGAGGCTTGTCCAGGGGGCTGCCCTTACAATAGCGCTATCGCTGCAGCGCGACTCGGTGTACCTACATGGTTTATTGGGAAAACATCGAAAGATTTTCTTGGTGAGAAGATCATCTCAAAACTTCAGAGTTCTGGAGTGGACACATCTCTTCTTCTTCGAGCCGACCAGGCCATGACTCTTGCCTTTGTTGAGCGCGATGCCGCGGGCAATGCAAAGTATGCGTTCTATTCAGAAGGTGCTGCCGATCGATGCTATTATCCTGACGATTTGCCTCTAGCGCTTCCTGAGGCATGCCGCTTTTTGCTTGTTGGTTCGATATCTTTGGTTCAGGAGCCTTCGGGTTCTACAATTTGTTCGCTCATCGAAAGGGAGTATGCAAAGAGACTCATAAGTTTCGACCCGAATGTCAGACCCAGCATTATCAAATCTAGAGCGGAGTATCTGGAAAGATTCGACTGGATCTGCAGACACAGTGCCATTGTCAAGGCGAGCGATTCGGATCTTGAATGGATCTATGAAATGCCGCCAGCTCAGGCAGCTGAAAAAGTGCTGGCATTGGGGCCGGAACTTGTAGCACTCACCTTGGGAGATCATGGAGCTATGATATTGACAAGACAACACTATCTTGTCTCTCCGGCTCGGAAAGTACAGATCATCGATACAATCGGTGCGGGAGATAGTTTTCATGCTGCACTTCTTGCAGGTCTTGGGTGGCTCAAGGTGAGAGATCGGAAGAGTCTTGCATCCTTGAGCGAAGTCAATCTTAAAGCGGTTTTGCGCCTTGCCAATTCTGTTGCCGCCCTCGACTGCCAGAGACGAGGAGCAGAGCCGCCAACGCTGCGGGAATTGGCTATTTTCGATCCTGAAGCAGCGAGAATTGCGCCCGGCACCATTCCCACATTCAATTCTAAGGAGCGTATATGTTGATAGGAATAAAGCCATGCATTTCGGCTGAATTGCTCTCAGTCCTCTATAGGATGGGGCATGGAGATGAGATCGTGCTTGCAGATGCGTTTTTTACGGGCGATTCGCTAAATTCTCGTGTGGTACGGGCAGATGGCATAAGGATTCCAGATCTGCTCGATGGAATTCTGCGCCTTATCAACCTAGATTCTTATGTCGACGATCCGGTTGTCATGATGGCTCCCTCGAAAGGAGATAGCCTCGATTTCGAGGTGGAGAGGAGATACCGTGAAGTGTTAGACCGATATTGGCCAAAAACCCCTCCGATTCAGCGTATGGAACGCTTTGCTTTCTATGAGAGGGCTAAGAAGGCTTTTGCTGTCGTAATGACAGGAGAGACTGTGAAATATGGGAATATCATCCTCAAAAAAGGAGTACCTCCCGTTACGGAATGATATGTTTTAGTTTTTGTCTTTTCAGGGAGTCGCATAATGGCAAGAGAGACCGTTACCATCAGAGATGTCGCAGAAAGGGCTAAGGTATCCACCGCAACTGTCTCTCGAGTGCTCAATAATGATGGTCGCGTACGGAAAGAAACGAAACAGATAGTACTTGAGGCGATGGAATCGCTCGGATATAAGCTCAATTTTGTGGCGCGGAGCCTAAAGACAAGCCGAACGCGGACCATTGGTGTGCTGGCGCCTGATCTTTCTGGCGATTTTTTCATGTTCATCGCGGAGAGCATGAATAGAGAGCTCACAGGGCGGGGATATTCTCTCGTTGTTGGCTCCAGTCAAGGTTCAGAAGAGGAAGAAGCAAGGCAGATCCGCCATCTCGCAGAACGACTGGTCGATGGAATTGTGCTTATCCCGGTTGGGGGTTCCAGTGTCTATCTTCCTCAGATTTCGGCCTTCAATATTCCGATTGTCTTTGTAGACCGAATACTCAAGGGCTATAAAGCGGATAAGGTGCTTGTCGACAATGAGGAAGGAGCATACAAGGCGGTCAGCGCCTTGATAAAAGAAGGGCATCATCGCATTGGATTTTTAGGAGGCAATCCCGAAGTCACTACTGCAGAGGAGCGCTATGAAGGCTATTGCAGAGCTATGAAAGAAGCAGACCTTGAAATCGAACAAAAATATACACGCTTTGGTAATCCGACACTTCCCTTTGGCTATCGTGCTATGGAAGAAATAATGAAAGACCCCTATTCGCCCAACACCTGGTTCATAGTTAATCTTTTTACACATTTAGGTGCAACGAATTACTTGATCTCTGAGGGAGGAGAGCGTGCAAAACGGATCACTTTTGCTGCCTTCGACGAGATGCCATATTCGCCCCTATTGCGCTATTGTCGGTATGCGGTTCAGCAACCGATTGCGGAGATGGGAAAGGCAGCTGCTAATCTCATCATCGACAGAATCGAGGGCAAAGGACCCCCTGAACCCCAGACTCTCAGATTCAAGACAAGATTGATTCAGCATACACTAGTGCGTTAAGCAACATATTTATTGGAGGAACAGTATGGAACAGACAAAAGATTTTCTTCTTCAGCCACCCAAGAATAGGTGGAAGGGAATTCCACCGAAGATAGGTATTCGCCCTGCCATCGATGGCCGTCGCAGAGGAGTTCGCGAGTCGCTAGAAGAGGTGACAATGGGCATGGCCAAGGCAGCAGCAAGACTAATTTCCGAAAATATCCGCCACCCTACTGGCGAGCCGGTTGAATGTGTAATCGCCGATACTACGATTGGAGGCGTTGCCGAAGCTGCGGCCTGCGCTGAGAAATTTGCTAGAGAAGGAGTGGCTGTAACACTTACTGTTAGCCCTTGTTGGTGCTATGGCTCTGAGACTATGGACATGGATCCTCTGACAATCAAGGGAGTGTGGGGATTCAACGGCACAGATCGACCAGGAGCGGTATATCTAGCGGCGGTATTGGCCGCTCATTCTCAGATGGGCTTGCCGGCTTTTGGCATCTATGGTCGCGATGTCCAGGACATTACAGATGCTCAAAGGATCCCAGCGGATGTTGCGGAAAAGATTCTGCGCTTTGCTCGTGCGGGTATCGCTGCGGCTTGGATGCGCGGCAAGAGCTATCTCTCCGTCGGTTCGGTTGCCATGGGTATTGCAGGCTCCATCGTCAATCCTGATTTCTTTAGAGAATACCTTGGTATGCGCAACGAATATGTCGACATGAGCGAGATTGTGCGGCGTATCGAAGAAAAGATCTATTCAGAAGCTGAATTTCATCGCGCTATGCAGTGGGTAAAGACCTACTGCAAAGAAGGCCCTGACAACAATCCTCTCGAAGAGCAGCATTCTCGAGCTCGCAAAGATAAAGTATGGGAAACCTGTGTCAAAATGGCGATGATCGTGCGCGATCTTATGGTTGGCAATCCAGATCTCCGCAGAAAGGGCAGAGAAGAGGAAGCTCTTGGCCATAATGCGATTCTGGCGGGTTTCCAAGGGCAGCGCCAGTGGACCGATCATTTTCCCAACGGGGATTTTCTAGAAACGATGCTTAATTCTAGTTTCGATTGGAATGGGATTCGCGAGCCCTACCTCGTCGCTACCGAGAACGATTCTCTCAATGGAGCTGCGATGCTGTTTGGCCATCTTTTGACAGGCAGTGCGCAGATTTTCTCAGATGTGCGAACGTATTGGAGCCCCGAAGCTGTACAACGCGTTACAGGTTGGAAGCCTACTGGACTAGCGGAATATGGCTTCTTGCACCTCATAAATTCTGGCGCGACCTGCCTCGATGGCACCGGCTGTCAGCGTATAAATGGTCAGCCTGCACTAAAACCATGGTGGCAAGTAGAGCCAGAAGAAGCAAAGGCTTGCCTCGATGCGACACAGTGGCGCTATGCAAGTCTTGGGTATTTCCGAGGAGGTGGCTATTCTTCGGACTTTTTGACTGAAGGTGGCATGCCTGTTACCATGACTCGCATCAATATTATCAAAGGCCTTGGTCCTATGATTCAGATCGCCGAAGGACATACGGTGACACTGCCAGCAGAAGTGCACAATACACTGGATTTGCGCACCGATCCTACCTGGCCCACTACATGGTTTGCCCCAAGGCTCACAGGAACTGGTCCCTTCAAGGATGTCTATTCAGTAATGGCGAACTGGGGAGCCAACCATGGAGCTAGCTGTTATGGCCATATAGGGGCGGATCTCATCACTCTCGCTTCGATGTTGCGTATCCCAGTGGCTATGCACAATGTTCCCGCCGAAAAGATATTCAGGCCAAGCTATTGGAACGCCTTTGGTATGGATCCCGAAGGAGCAGATTATCGCGCCTGTTCGGCGCTTGGGCCTTTATTTGGTTGAACTGAAGGATAGATGAACTGAATAGGTGAACTGAATAGGTGAACTGAAGGAGAGTGTGCGGCTCATTGAAGCCCATCTTGAGCTCGATTACGATTGAAGTATACAATGAGACGTTTTCGAATTGCCTTGGAATATGAGCTACAGTATTGACTCATCTAGGCTATCTGAAAGCAATAAGTCCCCTTGAAGGTCGCTTATTCATTATATGCAAAAAAAACTAGATTCAAACGATTACCTTAGTACCATTATGCGCTACCTTTCCCACTATAGAATGCTAGCGCTTCCTGGGCTCGCCGTGATGATCGCCATTGCTGGCGGGCAGCTCGCTGGCCCATATATCTTAAAACAGATAATCGATGTTGCAGTGCCAAGGAGCGATACTTCGCTTCTTCTTACCTACGCCGCCGCGTTCCTCGGAATTGTCTCGGTGACAGGAGCGCTGAGTTATGTGGGTATGATATTGCTAGCGCGCCTCGGCCTGTCGATTGTAACGCTGGTCAAGCAAGATATTTTTTCACACCTTTTGAAGCTTCCGGTATCCTATTTCGACAAGCATCCTGTTGGTGAGCTTATGTCTCGCACGGAGACAGATACCGAAAGGGTACGCGACATGTTTTCCACTCTTGGCGCGAACCTCATTGTAAATGTACTTACTATGATTGGGATATTCATAGTGACCTTTGCTTTGATGCCTGCGCTTGCACTTATCATGGTGGGCATTTCGTTGGGTCTTTTAATAATCTTGGTTCTGTTCTTCTCGAAGATCTTTCCTATGTATGAGAAGGCTCGTTCACTGTATGCAAAGATCACCGCTAAGGTTACAGAATTCATCCAGGGCATCGAAGTCTTGAAAGCCTATGGAAGAACAGGATGGGCCGAGGCCGAACTGGATGCGACGGCTAAAGAGAGGATGTCGCTCGAGGTGCGCATTTCACTGATCGAATACTCAATGATGTCTATCCTGAATGCCTTGATTGGTCCAATGTTCATCGTTGTGCTTCTTCTGCTCTACGCTCCAAAGGCTCTCACAGGGGCTATGACGCTTGGCACTATACTCCTCTTTGTCGAATATGGAGCGAGGCTTCTGCGCCCCATTGCGGAAATTGCCGAAAGCCTTCGAAGCCTTCAGCAGGCGCGCACTTCGCTTTCGAGGATTCGCACTATTATGGCTACACCGGAAGAGCCAAATAGAGGCTCTGGGAAAGCCCCAACTTTTGAGCGAGAGATTCGCTTCGATCATGTTTGGTTTGCTTACGAGGATGAGGACTGGGTGCTGCGCGATGTCTCGTTTGTCATTCCAAAAGGGAGCTTTACTGCGATTGTCGGTGCAAGCGGTTCGGGGAAATCTACAATAATAAGTATTATCTGTGGTTTTGCCTTTCCTCAGCGAGGGAAGGTGCTGGTCGATGATATTCCCCTCGATGAAATCGATATTGTTGCTTGGCGAAGACATATAGGGCTTGTGTTGCAGGAATCCTTTATGTTTCCAGTTTCTGTTCTAGAAAATGTAAGATTATACCAAGAAGAAATCACGGAAGACCAAGTTAAATCGGCGCTTTCGATTGTGCATGCTGACAAGGCGGTCTCTATGCTTCCCAATGGACTCGAGGCGAATCTCTGGGAGCGAGGTTCGAATCTCTCCTCTGGAGAGCGGCAATTGATTTCTTTTGCAAGAGCGCTTGCGGCTAATCCCGATCTAATCCTCCTGGACGAGGCAACCAGCAATGTAGACATGACCACTGAGAAACATATCAAAGAGAGCATGGATGTACTTAGAAAGGGAAGGACAATGGTGGTGGTTGCCCATAGGCTTTCTTCGATTCTGAAAGCCGACCGGATATTCTATATAGATGAAGGTAGGCTCATAGCCGAAGGAACTCACGAAAGCCTCTACGAAGAATTGCCAGCCTATCAACTTCTTGTGGACCAGCAGTTTCCAACAGGCAAACGGGTGCTTGTATGAGCCAAAAATTCTATCATCTTCGCTGGATACGAGAGATTTGGCGAGAACGCCAAGCTCTTGTGTGGCTTTTGCTGTTTTTGACACTTCTATCGAGCGCAGTTGCAGTGGCTTTTCCTCTGCTCACAAAGCAACTCTTCGATCTACTCGAACACGCAATAGATACAAAGATGAGCGAAGATGCCGCGATGGCTCAGATTCGCCGGATAGCGCTCTATTTTGGGGCGATCGGGCTTGCAGGGCTCATTTCAGGCATCTTTCCTGGTGTGCGTGGCGCGCTCAACATGGTCTTCGACTACATTGTCCGAAAGAGGTATTTCGGCGAAGTGGTGCAAAAAGACATTAGATTTTTCAGTAAATTTCGCTCCGGCGATGTAATCACGCGCCTCACATCGGATATCTCCGATTGGCCAAAAATATCCTGGTTCTTGTGCTCTGGCATTTTCCGAGCGGTCGAGTCTGCAAGCAAAGTCACATTTTGCATCATTGTAATGTTCAGTCTCGATTGGAGACTTGCTCTTGCATCCCTTGCTTCCCTACCTGTCATGCTCCTTGTCTTCAGTAGAACACAGGCAGCTATCTACGACCGTGTTAATAAAAACGAGCAAGCCATATCCGAGATAAACAACCAACTTGAGATGAGTTTTTCGGGAGTGCGCGTCATAAAGGCTTTTGCAAGCGAAGAAAAGTACACAAATTTCTTCAAGGAAGCGCTTGGCAAACGATTCAATACAGAGATAGACGTCATAAAGCTCGAGACCGTTATGCACCTTATCTATCAGTATATCGACTATGTGGCACAGATTGCTCTCGTGTTTGTGGGCGGATTGATGGTGACAAGACGAAGCATCTCGATAGGAACTTTTTACGCTTTCTATAATTATCTCAACATGCTCATCTATCCTGTGCTAGACATTCCTCAGCTCTTTGTGTTTGGGAAGCGAGCATTCGTCAATATAGATAGGCTAGAAGAGATGAGGCAATATGAGAGTGGATCTCAAAAACAATCTCCAACATCGTCTCAGAAAAAACAAAGCCTATCGCTTCAAAATCGAAATAGGGTATCGTCTCAGAAACAGCAAGAATCTATGAAATCCATAAGGAACAGCGATACCGCAAATATTGAAGTTTTCCGTTCTCTCTATTTCGAGAATGTCACAGTGCGATATGAGCAACGGCGCAAAGCAGCTCTATCGGATATCAGCTTCGAGATATTGCCGGGCGAAAAATTCCTCATAATCGGACCGGTTGGATCAGGAAAATCCACCCTTATTAAGAGCGCACTCGGATTGCTCGAACCTCAGAAGGGTCGAGTAATGATAAATGATAGGCCTGTCCGAAGCCTGGAGCCGACAGAGATTCGCGGACTCATAGGATATGTTCCACAGGATCCCCTTTTGTTTAGTGGCTCGATACGAGAGAATATCCTCTTTGGCTGTCGAGAAGGCCAGAGCCTCACTGAAGAAGAACTCTTACGCATCATCGAGGTATCTCGTCTTACAGAAGAAATCGAATATTTTTCGGATGGATTGGAAACCAAGCTTGGACAGCGCGGAACAAGCGTTTCAGGAGGGCAAAAACAGCGCATAGCAATTGCGCGGGCGCTTGCAGGCTATCCTGGTCTGCTATTGCTCGATGATATGACGGCCTCGCTTGACACGAATAACGAAGAAGCCTTATGGCATTCACTAGCTGCAATGGCTGAATTCGCGCAGGCTGCGGTTATCGCTGTTTCTCATAGGCTATCGAGTATTCAGTATGTGGATCGAGTGCTGTTTTTAAATGGAGGGCGCATAGCCGGTTTTGGCAAACACGCCGAGCTCATGGAGCAGAACGCAGCCTATCGCGAATTCGTGGCGGAGCATGTGCAGAGACCAGGGAAATGAGTTTTGCATGTTTTGCATGTGAGGGAGTCGAGACCATCTTTTGAGAAAGTATTCAATAAGAGCGCACGGCAATTTTGTGGAAATTTCCTCTTGACGCTACAAAAAACAACACTATAATTTTTTATATGAGAATGAGATTTGATAGAATTTCTGTTTCTCTACTTACTGCTTTTGCTTATCTTTTCTTGCTGATTGCAGCTTCTGGTTTTGCTCAAAATACATCACTAAGATATGCGCTGATTATTGGAAACGCAGACTATACAAGACTTCCAAAGCTCAAAAATGCCATCAACGACGCCTCCGACATGGCGGATATCTTAAAAGAGTTCGGTTGGAATGTCACGCTTCTTTTGAACGCGGATCTTCCTCAGATGGAACAGGCGGTGGTTCGGCTAGGGAATAGTGTGTCTATTGCCCCAAGCGCTGTTGGATTATTCTATTACGCAGGCCATGGGGTACAAGCAAATGGGATCAATTATCTCATACCCACTGATGCTGACATTGCGAGCGAGGTATTTCTAAAAATGAAATCGCTTGCGGCGCAAAGCGTGCTCGACGAGCTGCAGAGCGCCCGCAACAACCTCAATATCATCATCTTAGACGCATGTCGAGATAATCCATTCAGCTGGGCACGATCAGGCTCCCGCGGGCTCTCGGTGATATCTTCTCAGCCTCCTGGCAGCATAATTGTCTTTGCTACTGGTGCAGGAAGTGTAGCGCAAGAAGGTAGCGGAGATAATGGTGTATTCACTGCTGAGCTTCTCAAAAACCTCAGGACTCCTGGTCTTGATATCGGAGAGCTTCTCAATAGAACCTGCTCAGCAGTCCAGGAAGCCACCAATGGACAGCAAAATCCCGCAATCTACTCCCAATTTTTCAAATCATTTTATTTTAATGAAGCAAATGCCTCAAAAACCACGAATCCCCTTGCTCAGAATTCTTCGAAGCAGGATTTTTCTAGCTATAACCTCAATATAAGCCAGATTCCTCTAAAGACGGCGAATGTCCTGGTGACATCATCGGAAGTAAATGCGGATATCTATCTAAATGGAAGCTATAAAGGTCAAGCTCCCCTCTTCATTGAGAATGTAAGCGCAGAAAGGGAGGTCTATCTCGAGGCAAGGAAAGGCGAATATGAGGGAGAAGCACGTATCACTTTGGAACCTAGTGAGCATCGCGAAGTTGAGATCAAAATGTCTTTCAATACCTCTCGTTTTGGCTCGATTGACTGCAGAGTACCTGACAGCGCCAGAGTGATGGTGCTCAACAAAGAGACCGGAGAATCTACATTCTTCAATGGGTCTTCGATTTTGCCAAACCTCCAGGAAGGTTGGTATTATCTAGAGGCAAGCAGCGCAGGGTATGAAGTTAAATCTGAAACTATCAAGGTCGTGAGAGGCGTGCAGGTGGTTTGGGAGCCTTTCAATAAGCGTTCAACCCTGCAATCAGAAGACATTCAAGCCTGTTTTCCACCATCAGGCACAAAGCTCGCACAATGGCCAACAGCATTTATTGTACCCGAAGTCGCAAATGCTGAACGATATGAACTGCAGATTTCTGCACAACCAGATTTCAAGGGCAATATAATATTCGATATTGATGGATTCATCTCCAATAAGATGGATGCTTCATTGGCAAAACTGACAAAAGGGAATCAGTATTATTGGCGCTATAGAGTAAAGAAGAACAATTCTTGGGGAGAATGGTCGCAGCCTGTTTCGATTGCCCTTGGTTATAGAGTAATCTACGATGGCAATGGATATACGAGCGGATCTATTCCTTATGATATAAATGGATATCTTCAAGGAGATACCGCAATAGTTCAAGAAAGGCCCATTGGTTTTGAAAAATGGAGCTATGGCTTTAGTGGATGGAATACGAAAGCTGATGGCAGAGGCACTAACTATTCATCAGGATCAGTCATTCCCATAAAAAATCAGGATATCACATTGTATGCTAAATGGCGTCCTCTCGTCATGTCGTTGATAATGGTTATCCCTCCTGCTAAGCCTGGTGATAGCAATGAGATTATTCAAGTTCCAATTGATTGGAATGTGAAAGATGTTGCTTTTGTCGCAGAAGGAGCCTTTCATACTATGATCATTCGGAAAGATGGAAGTCTCTGGGCTTTTGGCAACAACTCATTTGGCCAACTAGGCGATGGTACAACTAAGACTCGAACCAATTTTGTTAGGATAATGAAGGATGTTCGTGCCGTGTCTGCTGGTGAACGCCATACAATGATTTTGAAAAATGATGGATCCTTATGGGCTGTGGGAGACAATGGAAGCGGACAACTAGGAGATGGCTCTTATACATCGCATCTCAAGCCGGTCAAGGTTATGGATAATGTTGCATCCGTAAAAGCAGGAACTCAGCACACAATGATCATCAAGCAAGACGGTAGCCTCTGGGCCGCTGGAAGCAATACATTTGGCCAACTAGGCGATGGGACAAATGCGAGTAAGCCTTCATTTGTCAAGATAATGGAAAATGTCAAAACAGTTGCTGTAGGAAATTGTCATACTTTGATCGTAAAGAATGACGGCACACTATGGGCGACAGGCAGCAATTCAGATGGTCAGCTATGCGATGGTACCCACAAAGATACAAACATGCCGATACATACCATGGACAATGTTGAATTAGTGGCTGCAGGTGAATCACACTCGATGATCCTCAAGAAAGATCTTGGTCTTTGGGCAGCTGGCAGTAATCTGGCAGGGCAGCTGGGCATTCATGGGAATTCTGAACAGTCTGTGCCAGTCTTGGCAATGAAAAACGTGAGGGCTGTCGCAGCGATGTATAAGCAAACGATGATTATTAAAACAGATAATACCCTGTGGCTAACCGGCATGAGCTCAGATGGACCATCTATTCCAACTAAGATAATGGACAATGTGGAATCAGCGGCCGTTGGGTATTATCAGGCTGTGATCTTAAAATGACGCAAATTGCTTATAGGTCAGCAGTGATTCCAATATGTTCTTGACAAGTGGAAAAACAATACTATAATTTTTTGTATGAAAATGAGATTTAATAAAATAGTGCTTCATTTGCTTGCTGCGTGTCTGTGTCTTTTCTTCCTTGTTGGGGCTCCTAGTTTCGCTCAAGACACTGCCAATAGATATGCGCTTGTCATTGGCAACGCCAATTACACAAAGCTCCCCAAATTGAGAAGCTCCGTAAATGATGCAAGCGATATGGCGGATATCTTAAAAAATCTCGGCTGGAATGTGACGCTCCTTTTAGATGCCGATCTTCCTCAAATAGAAGAGGCAGTACTCCGATTAGGGAATAGTGTCTCCATTGCGCCGAGCGCGGTCGGTTTATTCTATTACGCAGGCCATGGGGTACAGGCAAATGGAGTGAATTACCTCATCCCTGCTGATGCCGATATCTCGGGCGAGACATTCTTAAAGACAAAATCGCTCTCGGTACAGAGTGTTTTGGATGAACTTCAGAAGGCGAGGAATAATCTCAATATCATAATCCTCGATGCCTGCAGGGATAATCCCTTTAGCTGGGCGCGATCTGGTTCTCGAGGGCTCTCGGTCCTGTCTTCGCAGCCTCCAGGGAGCATTATCGTCTATGCGACTTCCGCAGGCAGTGTCGCCCGCGAAGGTTCTGGAAGAAATGGAATCTTCACCGCGGAGCTCTTAAAGAATCTCAAGATTCCTGGCCTTGAGATTGAGGAAGTATTGAATCGAACATGCTCTGCCGTCCAGGAAGCGACCTATGGAGAACAGAATCCTGCAGTCTATAAGCAATTCTTCAAGTCCTTCTATTTTAATGAGCTGAAAGAGAAGCAAAAGCCTATTGAGCCAGTGATATTTAGCTCCTCACAGACGGCTGACCTCTTAGTGAGAGCCTCTGAACCCGACTCAGAGATATACCTAAACGATGTGTATAAAGGCAAAGCCCCCTTATTGATACAAAAAGTAGAGCCAAATAAGCGACTCAAGGTATCTGCAAAAACAGCAACCTCGAGTGGTACGGATGAAGTCACCTTAGAGCCAGGAGAATTGCGGGAGATCACTGTTTCTATGGCGCCACTTAAGGGGAATCTTGTCATTATGGCGAATGAGAGCGATGTCCAGGTGCTCATCGATGGAGAGAGTAGAGGGTCACTTGGTTCTGGGATATTCCGCTCTCTTCCCCCGGGCTCTCACACTGTTGAGCTCGTTGGGAAGGATTCCTACTATAGCGAGAAGGTCGAGATTAGAGCAGATACAACGACGCAGATTACTGCAACAATGACTGCTGTTGGCTCAGCAGACATTAGAATCCCCACTGATGCATTAGCGAAATTGCATATAGGATCAGAGATTAGAATCATTGAAGGACCAGGAATAGTGCGGAATTTGCCAGAAGGGAATTATTATATAGAGGCCGGCGGAAAAGACTATGTTTCAGCCAGTACTTTTCTCAACGTAAGAAAAGGCCAAGAGGTATCATGGGAGCCCTATAAGAATGGCTATATTTCCTTCGATGTCCTCACAAAGGGCTCAATCCTATTCATAAAAGAGCTTGCAAAAAGCTATCCCGCCCAGGGACAGATTTCCGACATTCCTCCTGGGCTATACCATGGCGTTCTTACAAAGAGCGGCTACAAGGATTCAGAGATCGAGATCGATGTGCAGCCAGGAAAGAAGACAGTGGTGAAAGTAAGCCTATTTATGCCCGAGCCCGGTAGAATAATCATGCAGAATTATGGCGTAAATATAGCTATGTATGTGAATGGCAAGTACTGGAATGCAAACACAGGAAAGGATGGGCTCATCTACTACGAAAATCTTCCGATAAATACGCCTCTCAAGTTAGAGTTTGAGCTTTCTTCATATAAAAGCGGAGAAAGAATATCTATACCCACGAGGACTCTCAAATTAGAGGAGGGCCAGACTCTGCAATTAGAGCTCGATGCTGGGCAAATCAGGGTCCCATTAGCGGACGGAATTTTCTACATTAGTGTGGGAGGAACGAGTTATACCGTTTTCCCATCCATAGATGACGAATTTATTACTCCAAGGCTT
>MWDY01000270.1 GCA_002070755.1 Spirochaetes bacterium ADurb.Bin110
GTTGGTGGCAATATTGGGAGATCGAAATTTGTAGAATTAGATGAAAAATTGTTCGAGGAAGTGTTAAGGCTAAACCTTATGGCAGGACTTGTAATACCATCAAAGGTCTTTGCAAAGCGATGGATCTCTGAGGGAATAAAGGGCTCTATGATCAACATGACTTCGATGACAAGCTACAAGCCCCTATCGGATACTTGGGCATACGACGCTGCAAAGGCCGGCGTGCTCAATCTCACCCAAGCACTTGCAAAGGAGTTTGCCCCATATGGAATTAGGGTCAATGCTATTGCACCCGGTTTTTTTGTCGGTAATCAGAACCGTGCGCTTCTCATAGATGAAAAAACAGGCGATCTCACGCCAAGAGGGCGAGCGATTATTGCGCGTACACCATTTGGTCGTTTTGGAGAATATGAAGAGCTTTGGGGCACCGCGCTCTACCTAGCGAGTTCGAAGGCATCTGGCTTTGTAACTGGAGTTAGCATTCCCATCGATGGAGGATTCCTCATCGATAATATCTAAATTCGCGATATTTTAATCTACAATATCTCAGTCAACTATATTCCAATCTGCAATATAGAAAGGGGGTTATATGGCTGAATTTCTCGATGAGGATTTTCTGTTGAAGAATGAAACTGCAAAGCGGCTATTTTTCGAAATTGCGAAAGATTTGCCTATCTTCGATTATCATTGCCACTTGTCACCAAAGGCCATAGCCGAAGATAAACCTTTCGATGATATAGCCAAGATTTGGCTGGAAGGGGACCACTATAAATGGCGCATAATGAGGGCGAATGGCGCGCCTGAATCGCTTTGTGCAGGCGCTGGAGCTTGGGACGAAAAATTTCTCGCCTATGCTAGTGCCTTAACTAAGGCGGCTGGCAATCCTCTTGTACAATGGTCTCATCTCGAGCTCAAAAGAATATTTGGAATAGATGAAGTGCTTACACCTCAGAATGCATTGAGCATAAGAGAGAAGGCCAATTTTATCCTAGCAGAGAAAAGAATGAGCCCCCGTTCTCTTCTAGAGCGATTTAAGGTTAGCGTATTGTGCACAACGGACGATCCAGTAGACAATCTAGCTTGGCACAGAGCAATTGCTGAGGAGCAACGGGTTGGCTCTTCATTCACAACAAAAGTATTGCCTGCCTTTCGACCCGACAAGGCCATGAAAACCGAGGATATAAGCGCTTGGAATACTTATATCGATTCGCTTGGCGAGGCAGCTGGCATAGAAATTGAGTCCTTTGCCAGCCTTGCGGATGCTTTGGCCAGTCGCCATGCTTATTTCCACTCGATGGGGAGCAGGCTGTCGGATCATGCTCTTCTTATACCACCCTTTATGCAAGCCTCTGATGCCGAGCTCGATTCTATTGTAAGAAAAGGCCGCAGTGGCGAAGACTTATCGCCAATAGAGCGGGAAAAGCTCGATACTGCACTTCTTTTGCACTTTGGACGACTCAATGCGCAAAAAGGATGGACAATGCAGCTTCATATAGGAGCGCTCAGAAATGTAAATCCTCGATTATATAGAGCATTTGGCCCCGATGTGGGCGGAGACTGTAGTTCCGATGCCCCGATTATTGTAGCTCTTGCCTCTTTGCTTGGGGCATTGGAAAGAGAAGGGAATCTTCCGAAAACCATTCTCTATACACTCGACCCTTCCAAGCATAATCCTCTGGCTACACTTGCAGGGAGTTTTGCGGGTACCGCTCCAGATTTTAGCTCGCCACAGGTCGCTGGAAAGGTACAACTTGGCGCAGCTTGGTGGTTCAATGACCAGAAAGATGGAATGGAACGCCACATGAGAGAGTATGCTGGAGTCGGGTTATTGGGCGCATGGGTGGGAATGCTTACAGATTCTCGATCTTTTATGTCTTTCCCGAGGCACGAATACTTTCGCCGTCTTTTATGCAATATAGTGGGAGAATGGGTGGAGGCTGGAGAACTGCCAGATAATCCGCTTTATACAGAACAGCTTGTGCGCGGCATCTGTTGGGAAAATGCACGTTGTTATTTTGGGATGCTTTGATTTTAACACAAAAAATCTGATGAATGAAAATCGAAGGGGCGGCTCAGGTAAATCTTGGGCAACCCCTTTTCATTTTTAAGCCTTTATTTTGTATTCTTAACCGCGATCTGTTAGTTCAATCCTCTAAGATTACTTCTCTGTTTCGGTCATACCGGATATGAACTGTTTCTGCATAAGCACTACAACTATGACTGGTGGAAGCATGGCAAGCATTGTTGTCGCCATTACTATCTGCCACTCTATCTGGACATCTGCGCCAGACATCATCCGGTTGATACCTATTAGCAGTGTATAGAATTCTGGCTTAGTGGTTATGAGCAGTGGCCACAAGTATTGATTCCATCCATAAATAAACTGGATGACAAACATTGAAGCGATTGGTGTACGTGTCATCGGGGCAAGAATATGTCTAAAGAATTGCATTGGGGTTGCGCCATCTATCTGCGATGCTTCGGCTATTTCTCTTGGTACTGACATGAAGAATTGCCTAAATAAGAATACGGCTGTCGCTGAAACGATCATGGGCAGAATTAAACCTGCATAACTATTCAGCAATCCTAGATCTGCAACTACCTTGTAGGTAGGCATAATACGTACTTCGACTGGCAACATTAGAGTGATAAAGATGCTCCAGAAGCAAAAGCCTCTCAATGGGAAATCGAAAAACACAATTGCAAAGGCCGCCATAAGAGAAATTATTATCTTGCCTATAGATATGCCAAGCGCCATGATGAGCGAATTCTTAAGCATAGTAGAAACTGGCGTACCCATGTTCTGTGTTCCATGCAGCAGTGCCTGGCGGTAATTCTCGATTAGATGAGATCCTATGCCTAGAGGCATGGGCGCTGCTTGTATATCGGCGTTGGTATGAGATGAAGCCGAAAAAATGAAATATATCGGGAATATGATAATAGCTATGCCAATCCATAGGATTATATGCGGGTAAAAACTGCGAATGATCTTTGCCCGGTGAGCGGCTTTATTAATTCGTTGTTGTTCTTTCATGGATGTTTCCTCCGCTTCAGTATGTGACTCGCCGCTCTATGAAGCGGAACTGGAATACCGTCAGAATAATGACCATTATCATTAGGATAACCGATTGTGCAGAAGAGCTCCCTAGGTCAAGATTGATAACCCCATCTCGCCAAACCTTGTATACGAGTATGGCAGTAGATTTCCCCGGAGCTCCCGATGTTATGGAATGCACGATAGGGAAGGTCTCGAAGAATCCATATACAAGGTCCATGACCAATAGATAGAAAGTAGTCGGCGAAAGAAGGGGGAATATGATTTTCCAGAATCTCTTGGTAGGCCCAGCACCGTCTATCTCTGCAGCTTCGACTAGAGTTGCAGGGACGCTTTGTAGTCCCGCAAGAAAGAATACAAAATTGTAGGCCAACTGCTTCCAGGTAGCAGCCATAGTGAGCAAAAGGAAAGCTTGGTTGAAGTTCAATAGATATTGCCAGTTGACATTAAAAGTGTGCTTCAGCACATATGCAATAACTCCTACATTGGGGTTGAACATGAAAAGCCATATTACTCCAGCGACGAGTGTCGATACGGCATAAGGCCAGATAAGCATTGTCTTATAGAAAGAAGCGAATCTTATTTTCTTATTTGCCTGGATTGCGAGAAAAAGAGAAATAACCATCGAGCTTAAGGTTATGAATAGCGCAAATGCCGTCGATACCCAGAAAGATTGCCAATAATCGGGATCAACTAGTAGTTTCGAATAATTTTCGAAGCCAACAAAAATCATTTTGCCGCCGAAGGGATCTTGTAGATAGAAGGATTGCAAAATGGCCTGAGCAGAAGGCCAGAAGAAAAAGAGAAAAACGATTACCAT
>MWDY01000271.1 GCA_002070755.1 Spirochaetes bacterium ADurb.Bin110
TCTAATATATGAAATCCGTCTGCTATAGATTGGTGACCTCGAGGAGGGAAGCATGACTGACTTGAATAAACTTGAGCAGGATTTCAATGAATGGAACGCAAAGGTTGAAAGGGCGAATGAAAAGCATCCTGAGCGTAAGAAACGATTTGTAACGGGATCTAATGCTCCAATCAATCGAGTATATACTCCGCTTGATCAAAAAGACTTCGATTATGCCAAGCAGCTAGGATTGCCGGGCGAATTCCCCTTTACGCGAGGAGTTCAACCGACCATGTATCGGGGTAGGCTATGGACCATGCGGCAGTATGCAGGTTTTGGTACCGCGGAAGAATCCAATAAGCGCTACAAATATTTGCTCGAGCAGGGCCAAACAGGGCTTTCGGTGGCTTTCGATCTGCCCACCCAGATTGGATATGATTCAGATCACCCCCTATCGGAAGGAGAAGTGGGGAAAGTGGGTGTGGCAATCGACTCATTAGAGGACATGGAAGTGCTATTCGATGGCATCCCGCTCGATAGAGTCTCCACAAGCATGACTATAAATGCCCCTGCTTCCGTGCTTTTAGCCATGTATATTGTCGTGGCCGAGAAGCAGGGAATCAGTGCTGAGAAGCTAAATGGCACGATTCAGAACGATATCTTGAAGGAATACATTGCCCGAGGTACCTATATTTTCCCGCCAAAGCCTTCTATGAGGCTCATCACAGATACATTCGAATATTGTTCTAAAAATGTGCCAAACTGGAATACCATTTCTATTTCTGGCTATCACATTCGAGAAGCAGGCGCAACCGCCGTCCAGGAGGTGGCTTTTACTCTGGCTGATGGTATAGCCTATGTCGAAGCTGCCATAAAAGCTGGTCTAGATGTAGATGAATTTGCACCTCGCTTGTCTTTCTTTTTCAATTCTCATAATGATCTTTTCGAGGAAGTGGCCAAATTCCGTGCAGCTCGCAGGATTTGGGCCTACATAATGCGTGAGCGCTTTGGTGCCAAGAATCCAAAGAGCTGGATGCTTCGCTTCCATACCCAAACCGCCGGTTCCACCCTAACCGCCCAGCAGCCCGACAACAACATCATCCGCGTAACGATTCAGGCGCTGGCCGCGGTGCTGGGCGGTACGCAATCCCTCCATACCAATTCCCGCGATGAGGCACTAGCTCTTCCTACCGAGGAAGCTGTGCGAATAGCGCTTCGCACCCAACAGATAATCGCATATGAATCCGGTGTCGCGGAGACCGTAGATCCGCTGGCTGGCTCATACTATATAGAAAGCCTCACCGATCGCATAGAAAAGGAAGCCCTACAATACCTTAAGCACATAGACAATATGGGAGGGGCGGTTAAGGCCATCGAGCAGGGGTATATTCAGAAGGAGATTCAGGATTCCGCATATCAATGGCAGATGGATGTTGAAAAGGGCGAGCGGATAATCGTAGGGCTCAACAAATTCCAGGTAGAGGAAAAGCCACCCAAGGGTCTTTTGCGCGTGGACCCTGCAGTCGGAGAGCGCCAGAAAGGGAGACTTTCCGCACTCAGAGCGCGCCGGGACAATAATATAGTGATTTCTGCCCTTGCTTCATTGAGGAACACAGCTAGGGGAACAGAAAATCTCATGTTCCCAATACTTGAGGCTGTGCGTGCCTATGCTACCCTCGGAGAGATATGTGGAGTACTCCGCGAGGAATTTGGCGAATATCAGCCTAATGTGATGTTCTAAATGGGGGCGAACATGGAGAGAAAAATCAGAGTATTGGTAGCTAAGCCAGGCCTCGACGGACACGATAGAGGCGCAAAGGTTATCGCCCGCGCTCTGCGCGATGCCGGCATGGAAGTGATATACACAGGTCTACGGCAGACTCCCGAGCAGATAGTCAATGCGGCGATCCAGGAAGATGTAGATGTAATTGCGCTATCTATCCTTTCCGGAGCACACAATCACCTTTTTCCGCGAGTGGTTGAGCTTTTGAAAGAACGAGGCGTGGAGGATGTTCTAGTTTTTGGTGGGGGAGTGATTCCGGAAGAGGATATTCCTTTCTTAAAATCCAAGGGAATCGCGGAGATTTTTGGCCCTGGAACGCCTACATCGAAAACAATAGAATTCATCAGATCGAATTTGAAGCGGCCACTAGATCGATAAATAGCGTCAAAATGGAGTTCTCTATTCATGAATGAACTTGTGGGCAGCTGCATAAAAGGCGATATGCGGGCGATAGCTCGACTTATTACTCTTTTGGAGAATCAGGACCGAGAAGCCTATGCTGCCCTCTATCGCCTAAAAGACCATGAGGGCGTTGCACAGGTCGTTGGCATAACAGGCCCCCCCGGCGCCGGTAAAAGCACTCTAGTCGATAAACTGATTTCGCAGTTTAGGGCTAAGGGCAGGAAGGTGGGTGTTCTAGCCGTCGATCCTACAAGTCCATTTTCCGGTGGGGCGATTTTGGGCGATAGGCTTAGGATGCAGAGCCATGCAACAGATGCAGGTGTTTTTATTCGGAGCCTTGCTACGCGAGGCAGCCTGGGCGGTATCTCTAAGGCTACTCACGCTGCAATTAAAGTTCTCGACGCAGCAGGCTATGACATCATCCTTGTCGAGACTGTTGGAGTCGGGCAGTCAGAGATAGATATAGTGAGAGTCGCCGACACTGTTGTTCTCATCTCAGTGCCGGGCCTTGGAGACGATATCCAGGTTATCAAGGCAGGCATTATGGAGATTGGCGACATCTTTGTTGTGAACAAGGCGGATCGAGATGGAGCAGATAGGTTAGTGCGCGAACTCAGGGCCATGCTCGAGACCCAGGCTCAACTGAGTCGAGGACAAGCGCCTTCCGGAGGTCCGGACACGCTGGCTGCGCGTGATCCTAATTTCATGCATCATGCTGGTCTTATGGAAGGGTTTAGCATTAGCGCCGAAGAGGCAGGTCCTTCTATGGAAGGGGATTCTAGTATACCAGCATATTTTGGCTCGCAACAGATTCCGATTCCTCCGGTGCTAAAAACCATTGCCGCAACAGGAGCTGGCGTCGCCCAGCTTTCTGAAGCTATAATTCAGCACTTCGAGTTACTAAAGCAAACTGGCGAGCTCGATAAAAAGCGTCTCGAATCTATAAAATACCAGCTAGGCCAATTCATTTTCGATGAAGTAGGCCAAGTGTTGGACAGTCCTCCAGTCTCAGAGCTTCGCGACAATTTAGCAGAGCAGGTATTTTTTCGAAAACTGGATGTCTACAGCGCTGGAATGGCGCTTTTTAATACGATTCAGGTAAAGCAGACAAAAGGAGCAGCATATGAAAGTCTTCAAGATTGATCATATCGGCATAGCGGTCGAAAAAATCGATATGGCTCTCTCGGTATGGGGAGCCACACTAGGTCTTCCTCTGAATGGTATCGAAGAAGTATTGGATCAAAAGGTTAAGACCGCCTTTATGCCAATAGGAGACACGGAGATCGAGCTTCTTGAATCTACCGATCCAGAAGGTCCGATCGGCAAATTCATCGCCACCAAAGGGCAAGGAGTCCATCATCTAGCTTTCCGCGTCGAAAATATCGATGAGGCATTATCTGAGCTCAAAGCAAAAGGCGTAAGGCTAATCGATGAGGAGCCCAGATACGGAGCGGGAGGAGCCCGTATAGCTTTTATCCACCCCAAAGCGACGGGTGGCGTGCTTGTCGAACTCTGCGAACGAACGTAGAATTCGCTCTAAATTACTGTCGTAGAAAGCAGCCTCCTCGCTGGAGGCATTACAACAAGGATGGTCGGTATGGAAGAAAAGTTGAAGGAACTAGAGGAGCGCCGAGCAAGAGTGCTTGCTGGAGGCGGCCCTAAAAGGGTTGCTGCGCAACATGCTAAAGGCAAGATGACTGCTCGCGAAAGGATCGAAATGCTGTTAGATCCAGGCACCTTCGTGGAACTCGATGCCTTTGTCGAACATCGGGCGACCGAGCTCGGTATGGACAAGATCGATGCTCCTGGTGAAGGTGTCGTTACAGGCTATGGAATGGTCAATGGCAGAAATGTCTGTGTTTTTGCACAGGATTTTACGGTGATGGGCGGAAGCCTTGGTGAGATGCATGCAGCAAAAATATGCAAGGTCATGGATCTCGCAGTAAAAATCGGTTGTCCATTGATTGGAATAAACGACTCTGGCGGGGCGAGAATACAAGAAGGCGTAGATGCTCTCTCAGGCTATGGTGATATTTTTTATCGCAATACGCTAGCATCTGGAGTTATCCCTCAGATTTCGGTGATTATGGGGCCTTGTGCTGGAGGAGCTGTCTATTCGCCGGCTTTGACAGATTTTGTTTTCATGACAGAGGGGTCGAGCAATATGTTCATCACGGGCCCTCAGGTCATAAAAGCAGTAACTGGCGAAGAAGTCAGTCCGGAAGAACTTGGAGGCGCTAGAATACACTCAGAAGTCTCGGGAGTATCGCATTTCAGCTTTCCCGATGAGCAGTCGACCTTCGAAGCAATCAGAAAGCTACTATCCTATCTACCCCAGAACAACATAGAAGACCCTCCCATGATAGAGATCGGGGACGATCCGACTCGTGTGGATGATTCGATCGCAGAGCTAATGCCGGATTCTCCAAACAAGCCTTATGATGTTCGGGATATTATAATTCGGTTGGTGGACGCTGGAGACTTTTTTGAGGTCCAGCCTGGATATGCAAAGAATATAGTGACAGGCTTTGCGCGCCTTGCTGGCCGTTCCATAGGTATAATAGCGAATCAGCCCAAGCATCTAGCGGGTGTGCTGGATATTAATGCATCCGATAAGGCCGCACGTTTTATCCGATTCTGCGATGCATTCAATGTGCCGCTTCTTACTCTGTCTGATACCGCTGGTTATCTTCCAGGCGTAGGGCAGGAGCATGGCGGTGTCATTAGGCATGGAGCAAAGCTTCTCTATGCTTACTCAGAAGCATCTGTGCCTAAGGTGACAGTTATTCTGCGCAAGGCCTATGGTGGAGCTTATATCGCCATGTGCTCACGGCACCTCGGTGCTGATCAAGTCTTTGCTTGGCCAACAGCGGAAATTGCCGTAATGGGCCCCGAGGGCGCGGCGAATATCATCTTTAAGAAAGAGATCGAAGAGTCTTCTGACCCAGAAGCGACCCGCAAAGAAAAGATAGAAGAATATAAACGCAGCTTTGCGAATCCCTATCAAGCAGCATCGCGAGGCTATGTCGACGATGTCATCGATCCAGCTCATACCCGAATGCGTCTATGCAATGCATTGAATACATTGCTTGGAAAGAGACAGAATCTGCCTTCGCGCAAGCATGGGAATATTCCTGTTTGAGAGGTCTACCATGACAAACCCATGGATGATAATGATTGTCGGACTTATAACGGTCTTTGTATCGCTATTCATAATGATTTTTTTTCTACTGGCTTTTCCACGTTTCTTTGCAGCCACAAAGCGCAGAGAACATGAACACCCCGCACCATTGCCGCAGATAGTCGAAGTTACAAAAAAACAAGCTCAACCAGCTAGCAGCCAAGCCGTGCAGGAAGATGATGCATTGATCGCTGTTCTTGCCGCGGCAGTAGCCGAAGCGAGCGGTTCGAGACTCGGTAGTTTTTCAATTACGCAGGTGCGTCAGTCACCAGCTGAGAGCGTCGAAGGCTTCAACACCCCGATATGGGGTAGAGTGGAGCGCCTTTCCCGCAAAGAACGCTAGAATTGTTGAGGAGATATATATTATGAAACAGTATAGAATTACGGTTAATGGTAAATCTTATGATGTAACAGTCGAGGAGCTCAGTGGAGCACGGTACACCCCTGGAAGTGGATTTGGTGTAAACCCTGTTTCTTATTCCGCACCGCCAGCGAATGTTCAGCCTGCGGCAAGTGCGAGCTCGCCCGCGAGTGCTGTTCCTGCCTCTGAACAGGGTTCTTCCAATACATCCAATACAGCGCCCGTAAACAACGGCTCCGTCCTAACGGTTAAAGCTCCAATGCCAGGAACCGTTATTGCGTTCAAAGTAATAGTTGGCCAAAAAGTGAAGCGTGGCGATGTTCTTCTTCTGTTAGAGGCCATGAAAATGGAGAATGAAATTGTTGCTCCGCAGGATGGTACGGTCGTTGCGCTTCGCGTTCCTGCAAGCGCTGCAGTGAACACTGGCGATCCACTTATTGATCTAGCATAGACTAGGGGGATTCCTAGATGGAACAGTTCTTGTCTCATTTTATTGCTTCGACAGGTTTTATCGCAATGACCTGGGGGCAGCTTATAATGCTCATTGTATCCTGTGTGCTTCTATATCTTGGCATTGCCCGAGAATTCGAGCCTCTTCTGCTAGTTCCTATTGCATTTGGGATGCTTCTAGCCAATATTCCTATGAGTGGTATTACCGATGGGCCTAAGGATGGCCTTGCTGGTGGTCTTATCTATTATTTGTACGAAGGCGTAAGGCTTGGAATATATCCGCCGCTTATTTTTCTTGGTATAGGCGCAATGACCGATTTCGGGCCTCTAATCGCAAATCCCTGGAGCCTTCTTCTAGGCGCTGCAGCTCAGTTAGGTATTTTTATTCCCTTTATCGCAGCTTACTATTTAGGGTTTGACCTCAAAGCCTGCGCTAGCATTGGGATCATTGGAGGCGCAGATGGCCCAACCGCAATCTATGTCACTTCGCGTTTAAAACCCGAGCTCCTAGGTCCTGTCGCCATTGCCGCGTACTCCTATATGGCACTTGTACCACTAATCCAGCCTCCTATTATGAGAGGACTCACAACCAAAAAGGAACGGCTGGTAAAGATGGCCCAGCTTCGTGAAGTTTCCAAAGCTGAACGGATCGTGTTTCCCATATTTGTCACTATCTTGATAGGGCTCTTGCTGCCTGCAGCCGTTACTCTTGTGGGCTCACTTATGATTGGCAACCTGTTCAGGGAGACTGGCGTTACGGATAGGCTCTCTGATACCGCTCAGCATGCGCTAATCAATATTCTCACGATTTTTCTGGGAGTGTCGGTCGGCTCGACCGCAAGTGCCGAGCGTTTTCTCAACCCACAGACTCTGATGATAATTGGACTTGGACTTTTTGCTTTTTCCTGTGGAACAGCTGGAGGAGTGTTCTTCGGAAAGATCATGTATTGGGTCACTGGTGGAAAGGTAAATCCTCTAATAGGTTCCGCGGGTGTCTCGGCTGTGCCGATGGCGGCACGGGTGAGTCAGGTTGTAGGCTCCAAAGAAGATCCAACCAACTTCCTGCTTATGCATGCTATGGGTCCAAATGTCGCAGGAGTCATTGGTTCGGCAGTTGCAGCGGGAGTCTTTCTTTCGGTGCTTGGATGAAACTTGCCTAGCTGGTTTTGGATAAGGAAAACTAGGCGCAGGATTTATTGTGCTTAGTTTTCAGGCAATATATATAAATTCGTAATACAATAGTCTTTTCGCTTATCGTTTTATTCTGTTATAGTAGCCGCCAATAGGAGGGATCATGAAGATTCTGAAATTTGGCGGTACATCTACAGGCAGCATTGAGGCTTTGAAGTCACTGGCGAGCATTGTGCAGAAATCATGCGAAAAGATTCTAGTTGTGTCGGCTCTCTCTGGCATCACCGATGTGCTTATCGCTTCAGCGAAATTGGCAAGCGAAGGCGGAGATTGGCAGTCCAAATTTGTTTCCATTAGAGAACGACATTATTCGATGATCTCGGCTCTTCTGAAGTCCCAGTATAGAGAAAGTGCCACAGGGGAGATAAAAGCCCTTCTAGACGAGCTTTCTTCTCTACTGCTTGGTATATCGTTAGTACAAGACTTATCGCCAAGGACTCTCGATCTGGTTGCGTCCTACGGAGAGAGATTGAGTGCAGCCTTAATTGCACGGATATTGTCTCAAGCGGGCTTAAACGCCGAGGTTGTTGATGCTCGAAAGCTTATCGTAACCGATGATAAATTCGGCGCTGCTCATTGGCTCGAATCGGAGACAATACCACGAGTTAAATCCTTTTTTGCTGATTTTACGCATATTGCTGTAGTAACAGGGTTTATTACCTCAACAATAGAGGGGGTAACGACAACACTGGGTCGAGGAGGATCGGACCTTACCGCAAGCATTCTAGCAGCATGCCTTGGGGCTGAAGAAATTCAGATATGGACCGATGTAGATGGTATCATGACAGCCGATCCTCGTGCGGTTCCCGATGCATTTGTCGTTCCGGAATTATCCTATCTCGAAGCCATGGAGATGTCTCATTTCGGCGCGAAGGTCTTGCATCCGCCGGCTATTCTGCCTGCAATGGATCGAGATATTCCTGTTCGGATACTCAATACCTTTAGCCCGGATAAGCCAGGGACAAGAATTGTAAAACAAGGTGTATCAAGTAACTGGCCTATCCGCGGTATTGCCGCCATTCCCTCTATCTCACTTCTTCTGTTGCAGGGGCCAGGTTTGCCAGGTGTTGCTGGCATCGCCGCGAGAATGTTCGCTGCCCTTGCCTCTGCAGGCATAAATATAATTCTAATAACGCAAGGATCGAGCGAGCTCTCCATTTGCTGCGCCGTGCTTCCTCAGGATGCAGAAAAAGGGGTTCTTGCTCTTGAAGAAGAATTCAAATATGAGATCGGTACGGGTACCATTCAGAGCCCATCCATTGAGCAAGGTCTCAGCATAATTGCAGTTGTCGGTGAAATGATGAAACACAGAGTCGGAATCTCAGGGCGTGTCTTTAAAGCCCTGGGCAGAAATGGCATAAATGTCGTTGCCATTGCTCAGGGGTCCTCTGAGCTGAATATATCAATCGTAATAGGTGCTAAAGATAGAAACAAGGCTATGTGTTCCATCCACGATGCTTTTTTCCTTGCAGGCGTACGCACCGTCAATGTTTTTCTCGTGGGAACAGGGCTGATCGGCGGAACATTGCTTGCACAGGTGGCGGCGCAGCATGAGAGGCTTTTCCGAGATCGCTCTATTCGTGTGCAGATAGCAGGTATTGCTAATTCACGCCATATGCTGATAGATTCCAGGGGAATCGATCTAGAAAATTGGAGAGATGCACTAGAGTCAGGCAAGAAGACCGATATCTCAGCGTTTATCCAAGAGATACTCAGCCTCAATCTGCAGAATGCTTGTTTCTGCGACTGTACGGCGAGTGAAGATATAACAAAACACTATGAGATCCTGCTTTCCTCTTCGGTCTCAGTGGTAACACCGAATAAGCGAGCAAATAGCGGCTCATTGCACAATTATCATAGACTGATGAATATTGCGCGCGAGTTGGATGTGCCTTATCGTTACGAGACAACAGTGGGGGCTGGTCTACCAGTAATTGGCACGATTCAAGACCTAGTGGCATCAGGCGATGAAATTCTAAGGATAGAAGCAGTACTATCCGGAACCATCAGTTTCATTTTCAACAATCTTAGAGAGGGTAATTCCTTTTCAGATCTTGTTACGGAAGCTAAGCTACGTGGATATACGGAGCCAGATCCGCGCGATGACTTGAGCGCAAAAGATATAGTTCGAAAAATGATCATTCTGGCGCGCGAAGCCGGTTTTCCATTGGAAGAATCGCTAATACAGGTAGAATCCCTTGTTACAAAAAGAATAACAGATGCTACATCTATCGAAGAATTCCTAACACTCTTACCAGAAATGGATGAAATGATGAGAAAGTGCTACGATTCGGCATCTCGATCTGGAGGTGCCTTGCGCTATGTTGCAATAGTCACACCGATGGAAGCGCGCCTTTCGCTCTCCTCATTCGGACCCGATAGTCCATTTTATAGTCTGTCAGGTACAGATAATATGGTGGTTATCACTTCAAAGCGCTATTCTCAAAACCCGCTTGTCATACGTGGGCCAGGCGCAGGAGCAGAAGTGACGGCAGGCGGCGTTTTTGCCGATATCCTCAAGACGGCTGAATCTTATCTCTGAGAAGCCTCGGTAAGAGGATATATTCAAAAAAAGAGGCTGCCAAATTGTAAATGACAGCCTCTTTTTTAGAATTTTTAATCTCTTTTTAGTCTTTATATTGAAGTACCACCATAGAGCCGATCAAGGCGAGGCTTTCACTTTCAATTTTTTAGATCGCAGGTATTGACTGATGAACAATAATACTACAAGTCCAATTCCTACTAAATCGGTCGTAAGGCCTGGATCTATCAGCAATACTCCGCCTACAAATCCTAGTACTCTCTCATACCAAACAGTATTCGTCATGAGCCATCCGTTTACCGCAGAAGCGACAGCTACGATTCCAATAAGGCTTGTGATCAGCATCCAGATAAAAGAGAATAAGTTGATGTTGAACAAAAGCATCTGAGGATTCATAACGAATATGTATGGCACCAAGAAGGCTGCGATGGCAAGCTTCGATGCATTTAGGCCTGTTTTCATTGGATTGGCCTTTGCAATACCTGCTCCCGCAAAGGCCGCCAGGGCAACCGGAGGCGTTACATCTGCAATAATACCAAAATAGAATGCAAACATGTGAGCAGGTAGAATAATATTCGCAGGCGCCACAGCATAAGGATCTAAGCCCGCTTTTCTTGATAAGAGGATAATGACAGCAGGAGCAGTAATTGTCGAAGTGATAACATAGTTTGCGGTAGTCGGCACTCCCATTCCAAGTATTAGCGATGTGAGCATTGTAAAGAATAGTGTTGGAATGAGCATCCCTCCAGCTATATCCACCAGCACCGATCCGAGCTTGAGGCCAAGACCCGTTAGAGTCACAACCCCTATGATGATACCTGCGCAAGCGGTGGCTGCGAGAACTCCTAAGGCAGCGCGGGCACCAGCTTCCAAGGCTCGCACAATTTCTATCGGAGGAATGCGCGTACTTTTCTTTAGCCAAGACGATATTATGGACAGAACTATAGCCCAAAGTGCAGCTCTCATCGGTGTATATCCCGATACTAGCAGATAGATTATTGCTATTAGAGGAATAATTAGATGTCCTCTTTCCTTGATTACTATCTTGAGTTTTGGCAGTTCTTCTCGATTCAGTCCTCTGAGTCCATTTTTCTTGGCTTCGAAGTGCACACCAGCCCAGACGCCAAAATAATAGAGTATCGCAGGAACGACTGCTGCACCAATTATTCGAGAATAAGGGATACCAGTAAATTCTGCCATCAAGAATGCGGCAGCACCCATTATTGGCGGCATCAACTGGCCGCCTGTAGAAGCCGTTGCCTCCACAGCACCGGCAAATTCAGGCTTGTATCCGAGGCGTTTCATCATCGGAATGGTAAAAGAGCCTGTTCCCACTACATTCGCGACAGATGAGCCCGAGACTGTACCCAATAGAGCGCTAGAGATTACTGCGACCTTTGCAGGACCTCCTGCTGCCCAGCCTGCAACAGAATTAGCAAGGTCGATGAAAAGTTGACCAAGACCGGTTCTTTCAAGAAATGCGCCAAAGAGAATAAAGAGAAATATAAAGGTACTCGAGACGCCAATTGGGATCCCAAAAACACCTTCGGTTGTATAAAACAAATGTTGCACCAGAGTCTCAAAATTTGCCCCTCTGTGTGCTAGTTTGCCTGGTATATATGGGCCAATAAAGGCATAGATGATAAAGACAACCGCAATTACCACCATGGGCACACCAACAACACGGCGCGCAGCCTCTAGCACAAGCAATATTCCTATGACGCCAAAAACGATGTCCATCGGAGTAGCTGTTCCTGCCCTCAATACCAACTTTTGATAGTTTATAATGATGTACATAGGAGCAAGCGCTCCTGCGACCGCAAGAAATGCATCTAGCGGATGTAGCTTAGTAAAGGACCATTTCTTGCTAGCAGGGTAAAGGAGATATATAAGTGCTAGGCCGAATGAAAGGTGGACCGATCTCTGGAGCATTGCATCTAAAACTCCAAAAATCGCTGTATAGAGCTGGAATACAGAAAATGCAATCGCCAATGCTGAGACGAATTTTGCAAAGAAACCCGAATAGATCCTATAATTGGACTCCTTGTCGAATTTCTTCAAAATCTCTTGAGCATCGGTGGTAGTTTCCTGCTCATGTATTGGTAAATCACTCATTTTGGAGAACTCCTCCCATTGTAAAATATCAGCATTCTCCCCGCGGAGAGGATAACTTCTGATTCTGGCAGCATCCACATTGTAAAAGGCAAAAGTTCGTTCTCAACTATGACTCCATGTTGAGGAACAATAGACACTCGGATGGGGATATTGGAGAATGTTCGGTGCATCTTTACGACAAAACGACCATCTTCAATAGTAAAAGCCTCCCCACCATCAGAAGGCATGCCAACGCCATATGTGTCATACTTCACTTGAAAAAGCTCGAGATTTCTTCCTTTTATTTGGAAGTATTCATCGACCGCAGTCTTATGAACCGAATGAATATAATGATGGATGAATTGTCCATCATAGAGAGGTAATCGTGCAACCGTCTTGTTTTGGCCATTTTTTAGGATCAAGACTGACACGATCCTAAGATTCATAGCGATAACACTCAGGGCTATGATCAAGATCAAACACCCCAAGAGCAATTTTTTGCCCCTTTTCCTCCCTTGTTTCATGTTGTTCTTGATTGAATAAACGGCGCGAAACGAAGGAGTTCCGCGCCGTCCTCAGCGTTTTGGTGTTCTGTAAGTTGATAATTCTAATCTTACTTTATGACACCCTTTTCTTTGAAATACTTTTCTGCTCCGGCATGCAGAGGAATCGACATACCCTCAAGTGCAGATTCGATTTTGATGTTCTTTCCTTGAGAATGTGCAGCAATCAGTCTGTCGGTATTCGCGTACATGGTTTCGAGCATTTTGTATACCAAGTCTGTGCTCAACTTGCTGCTCACGGCGAGCATTGATTTGACCGCAACTGTGGTTACATTCTGGTTTTGCCCCTGATAGGTACCCGCTGGCACTATTTGTAACGCATAGAATGGATATTTGGCCATGAGTTTTGTTGCAACCTGACCATCTATAGGCACAAGAACCATCTTTTTGGAAACAGCAAGATCCTGAATGGCTGCTGTCGGGATTCCAGCTGTATTGAAAGCAGCATCGATATTGCCATCTTTCATGTTGTTTGCGGATTCACCAAAAGACAGATATTGGACCTTGATGTCATTGTAGGTCAAGCCAGCAGACTCAAGGATCTGACGAGCATTGGCTTCTGTTCCAGAACCTGCAGCGCCTACGGATACCTTCTTCCCCTTCAGGTCGGTTATGGTTTTGATGCCACTGGATTCTAGAGCAACGAGCTGAATTGTTTCGTTATACAGACAAGCCATGCCGCGTAGGTCCTTATAAGCTTGATCTTTCAGCAATTCAGTACCATTGTAAGAATAGCTTGCGACATCATTCTGAGTGAAAATAACGTCAACATTGCCCCCTTTGAGCAGGTTTATGTTAGCAATAGAAGCGCCTGTTGCTTGGGCTGTTGCGTTCATCTTGGGGATATTCTTATTCCAGACGTCAGCAAGCGCACCACCGAGTGGGAAATAAGTACCCGCAGTGCCGCCAGTCGCAATTGTAATGAATTGCTGCTGGGCGAATGCGCTGGTTGCCATAAGCAGACAAATTCCAAGTACTAAGAATCTTTTCATGCTTCTTCACCTCCCGTACAAAATATTTGGCATGAAATAAAAGCTAAGATTTTTAAATTATACACTATGTTTTTAATGAATGCAAATAATAAATGGTGTTGCTCATCCTGCTCCGATTGTATATGGTAATCATATCGAACCTTTTATGCATTACAGCCAAGATTAGTGGCTGCAAGGTCATCGCGCGGATATCGGAGACTTGCTTTGATTTCATTCGAGAATTGGAAACAAGGTTTTGTCATCACCATTGCAGGCCAGCGGCTTCTATGGCACACAATAAAGCGGCCGGCTATTTTTGCTCATCGATCAGGGGAAATATGGTCAGCATGGAGAGGCGCAGGAAGCTGCACGCCATCCATGGCGTCTAAGGACAGTGCATTTTTAGCCTTTTCGGAAGGCCTTTCAATGCGAGAAGAATTTCAGGAGTTTGGTGATCATGGCTCGATTTTTATGCTCGATTTTTCTTCTTTAGACTCAAAGATCGATGCGGTGAAGATTCGATTTCTAGATATATCTAGCGCTAAATGGAGTGGACTTGGTCCTCGATCATCTCATGCCCTGAAGGGAAGCATAGATCTAAAGCAGGGCAAAAAGGCTGCCGCATTTGCACTAGATGGAAGATTTTTGCTCTGTGAATCGTCAGGAAAACGTCTCTGCTCCTTTATAAATGGGGCAGTAGAATTGTCGCTCGAACTGCCTGCAGCAGTATATCTTGGCTATGCTCAGAACCCGATGCAAGCTTGCCAGCTTTGGCATATTTGGACACTGAAAGATGAGCATACAGCTCGCTGGAATGAGATGTCTCAAGATTTGGAACCCAAAGAAGGAATCGAAAGCTTTAGACAAAAAGATGCTGCGGGATTATTTGGGTCGCTCTCTTTCTCTGGAGCAAAACCCAGCGATTTTCAAGAATTGAATTTTTCAATAGCAAAAGATGCACAAGGGCACGAAGATTGGAAGATAGCAGATTTAATGCTATGTCAGCCTGATATTGCTCTTCCTCTTCTTTTTAGAAGAGAAATTCCAATGAACCTCGAGCTCGGAAACAATAGGAAGAGACGTGCTCAAAATCGTTATGCTAAGATACGTTCTAGCCTTGCTCAATATTGGCAATTCTGCGAAAAGCGATGGACAGATGAAGGAATACCCGCCATCTTTCATCCCTCGATTCTATTTCCAGATGATTACGGTTATGCTAAAAGCGATAACATGCTCTTTTCGGGGCCTGATCTTGTTTTTGCGCCTAATATGGCAAGCAAAGATGAATTCTGCTCACTGATTCTGCCTAAAGGAAGTTGGATACATCTCTGGACATCCAGGATATATCCTGCGGGCAAGGTTACCGTTCATGCTCCTTTTGGTACACCTGCAGTTTTTTACAGGCCCGAAAGCGAATATGCTTGGCTTTTTGATTCGATTAGGCAGAGAGCAAGCAGATTATGAACACCATTACCGCCTATTTTGCTGCACTTTTTGGGAACTTCCTCTTGTCTCTAGGCTTTTCCCTTCAAAAGAAGCATGTGCATTGGTTGTCTGCGAAGCGTCGCGGCGAAAGTATAAAGCATGGCGAGATAATAGGGTGGGTCAGCGGTTTTATTCTTATGAATGTCCAGCCAATCTTCAATTATCTTGCCTT
>MWDY01000272.1 GCA_002070755.1 Spirochaetes bacterium ADurb.Bin110
AATAACAAGCGAAAAGAATAACCATTCCATCGCTCTTTGAGAATGATAATCATTCTCACTTAAGAAAGTCAAGATGATCTTTGATGATATCTCTTGTCCTTGCTATGCCATTGCCGTAGAATCGTAATATGGGAAAGCTCTACTATAGCTATCAGATGATTCATAAGCTGGCGCAGTCCATTGCGGAGCAGGTCAAGGATAGTGGCTTTTCTCCAGATGTCATTGTAGCGATCGGTACTGGTGGTTTTATTCCAGCGCGAATCCTGACGACTTATCTTGGCAAGCCGATACTAGCCGTTGGTATAGCCTATTATGACTTAAATGATAGGCCAATGGACTATCCTCGCAAGGTACAATGGATCGAAGAAGCCGAAAAGCAGTTGGCAGGAAAGCGAATTCTACTAGTGGATGAAGTGGACGATTCCCGTGTGACACTGGAATACTGCACCAAGGAACTACTCAGCTATAGGCCGGCTGCTCTCGCGGTCTCGGTTCTGCATAACAAGCAAAAAAAGAAACGCGGCTCATTTCCTCCTGGCGTTCAGCATGTCTTTGTAGGAGAAAATCTTGGAGATGATTGGATTGTGTATCCCTGGGATGCTCGTGACATCGATGAGCACGACAAAAATGCCGCACGGGATGTTGGCTTGGCATATTAGCTTATTAGCTTAGAAAGGAGGTCATAAAAGCAAATGAGACATAAAAGGTCTTTCTTCTGTATAATGCTGTCTCTTTTTTTGATGCTGCTGACGCTCGATGCAGTTGTTGCTCAACAAGCAAAGGCAGTTCGAAATACCACGCTCGAGAACGGCCTCGAGGTCTTTGTGGTAGAGAACCATGCAGTGCCGCTTGTTACCGTGTGTATTGCCTTTCGTGGAGGCGCTATGGCTCATACACCTGATACTGCTGGGCTTTTTCACTTGTATGAACATATGATGTTCAATGGCAACGACAAATACCCAACCAAGGATGCCTTCTCTGCTGCGCTAAACCGCATGGGTACAACAAACTGGAATGGAGCTACGGGCATAGAATACATCAACTATTTCATCAGTGTGCCTTCGGAAAAGCTCCCCGATGCAATCGATTTTTGGGCGCATGCCGTCATGGATCCCACTCTGGATGCCAGAGTTCTGGAGAACGAAAAGCAGGTCGTGCTGAATGAAATTCGCGGATACCATAGCGACCCATCGCAGATTGCCTCGAATGGTCTTGAATCGCGTATGTTCAAGGATTTTCCATGGCGAAAGAATATCGACGGTCCGGAGTCGAATACACAAAGGGCGAGCGTAGCAGCGCTTCGAGATATTCAGAAGACCTACTATGTGCCTTCCAATATGGCGCTTCTTGTGGGCGGTGACACGACCCTTGATGAAGTGCTGAGGCTAGCCAAGGCATCCTTTGGAAGTTGGGCAAGAGCGCCAGAGCCTGTGCTTGCGGAGCCACCTCATGGACCTATCCCGGATGGTATTCGTCTTGTAACTTCAGAGGATCAATTCTATCGAGGTATTGCCCAAGTGGAATTCCGGTGGAGAGGGCCAGATGTCACGCGGCAGACCTACGACACATATATATCGGATGTACTTTTATTCTTATTGAGCTCGCCATCAGGGCCTTTCAAATCGGAGATTATGCGGAAAGTCTATGGTCTATATGACGCTGAATACATAGATTTTGTCTATCCAACCTCGCGCGATGGGGGGAATTACATTTTTGCCACCCTAATGCTCGTTCAGCGGCCAGCGGAGGAAGAGCCAGTGCTTCAGCGAGTGGAGAATCTTAAGTCCGCAGTGCTCGATGAATTCTCACTAATAGCCAATGACCCATGTGCTTATTTTGGAGGAGATGAAGCACTCGAGGAGGCGAAGACAAAGCTGGTAGACCAGAATATCTACGCGCTCGAATCTGCAGGGTCTTTTGTTACCGATACGCTCACATTCTGGTGGTCTACCGCGGGCACCGATTACTTCTTCGATTATGAGGAGAATTGCCGTAAGGTGACCTGGGAGGATATTTCATCTCTCATTGAAAGATACCTTGCGGGGAAAGCGAGTCATCCGGTCGCAACCCTTGTGCGCTTGCGCACAAGTACTTTTAATGCGGATTCACGAATGAACGCGAAGATTTCCGAGCTTGGCTACACTCGCTTGACAGCGGAAAATGCCTTCTGGTGGCAAAAACAATGAGGAGGCAGGTATGAGACATTCTAGTCATAATGTTCTTAAGGTATTTATTGTTGTCATACTTATAGTAGGAGTAGCGACCGGAGCTTGTGCTGCTACTCCCTATGTTCGCGAAAACGCTCCTACATACATGAAGGCAGTACTTTCCAATGGTATTCCATTATATATGAAGGTACAGAATGCAAACCAGGTCTTTCATGTATCGCTGGTGCTAGATGGTGCTTCCCTTGTGACTGCTCCAGAGCAAGCAGGCTGGGAGAAAATTGCCCTGGCAACTATGGCAAGGAGCTCGAAGAATTATCCTTACGAGAAAGCAGCTTCGATCCTCGATAGGAGATCATCGGTCATTACAAGTGCTGTACAATTCGAATATTCGACTTTCAGCCTTACGACACTTGACAAATATAGCGATGAGCTTCTTGCGCTCTGGAGCGACATGCTTGTGAATCCTTCTTTCGATCAGTTCGATTTTGACAAAGAAAAAGAGAATGCCTTACTTGCGCTGCAGGCAATAGAACAGAATCCATGGACGATGACACAGAAGATAATGAACGAGGCTTATTTCAAGGGGCATCCCTATGGAGTCAACCCCGAGGGCACCGAGGAAAGTATTGCGCCGATGATGGTTGGAGATGCTCGAGATTGGTACAAGAAGCATTTTTCTGCAGATAGGATTTCCCTTGTGGCTGTTGGGGACTTCAATCCAGCCGAGCTTGCGTACAAGCTTGAAAAGCTTCTTGGTGACATTTCGAACTTGAATCTTGGACCAGTACCAAGGCCTACAAATTTTCCAATGGGGTCTCCTAGCTCAGAATTGGCCTTGGGATCGCTCATCACGCAAGCTCACGACCAGTCGAAGGGTATAATTTACCTAAGGGGCGATTTCGCGGCGCCGGCACCTGGAAGCGATGATTATTTTGCCACAACTCTAGCGACACGCATTTTTTCGGATTTGCTTTTCGCAGTGGTGCGCGATAAATATGGAGCAGTCTATACTCCTTCGGCTGCTATTAGGTCATACACAGCAAATTATGGATCCATAATGATCTATAAGTCAGATGCACCGCAAAAAATTAAACAATACATCGATGAAGCGGCTGCTCTCATGGCGCAGGGTAGAGTTGTATCAGTGGACCCTACTAAAACAGATGCCGATGGTTATATGGGACTCTCAGATGCGCTCGATACTTACAAGCAGCTTTACATAAATGATTATTTTGAGGCTGTTCGAACCAATGCTGCCATTGCCTCTCTGATGATTCGCTCGATAAGACTGACAGGAAATCCGGCTGATTGGCTCAAGGACCAGGATCGCATAGAAATGTTGGATGCCCTGGCGGTCCATAATGCCTTCGAGAAATATGTGCGTAACGGCACTTTCCTATGGGTAGCTGTTGGAGATCAAGCTTTGCTCGATAAGCTCGACTGGAAAGCTTTCGAATCTATGCGCTAATTATATACAGAAAGCCGAGCGGCTGGCTGCTATCAGTGTACAGAAAGCCGCACAACTGGCGCTGGTAGCGTCGAGAGCGACTTCTCTGCTCGCTCTGGTGAGGTCATTGCCGCTATCATCGAATCTCCGGCCGCTTCCGAAAGCAGCTTCCCCAAGTTGTGGAAATCCTCTATGTCCGCTGCAAGAATCTGGTCGCGGATGTGCTGACGCGTTTCTTGAGTGTACCCAGAAAGAATATTCATAAGAGCGTTGAATCCTTTGGCGTCTGGCAGCTGGTAGGCATCGACATCTCCAATCGTCCCGATAATCGATTTTTGGATCTCTTCTCTTGGTAAATCGCAGGATTCCAGGAAAGCACCTACCTTTCTGAAGACTTCTATTGTGCGATCTAGGTTTGGGTCGCGATAGGAAAGGAACATAAGCAAAGCCGAGGCAAGATCGAGGCTGGAAAACCCTCCATATGCTCCACCAATGACTCTTATTTGCTCCCATAGATACGAGGTGTCAAGGTATTTTGTTGCTGCGAGAGCTCCGCCCGCAATAGGATCGAGCCCTGTTAGCGGTAAAATCATGCCTACGCTATTCACCTGGGTCTGCAGCTCGATCGTTTCAAGAGCGGGGTAAGCGCTGTGGGCAGGCTCGGCTTCTAAAGAAATATTCTCTTGATGTCTAGAAATTCTAGAGATAGACGGGTTGCAAACATGCGATGCTTCGTTTATCCATGAATCGAGCTCGAAGGAAGGCTTATCTGAGAAAGATTGCGCAAGCGGCGATTGTATAGGCAGGGACTGCGCAAGGCAGAGAATAGGCTCCGCTGATGCCTTTAGAATGGTTCGATCCGAAGTGATATTGATGAGTAGATTATCGCGCTGAATAAGTTCTCTATGCACCTTTTGTATTTCTGACAATACTGTTGACCAATCTTCTTCGATACGATGCAAAAGCTTGCGAAGGAAAAAGAGGTGTTCGATACCCATAAGCTTTTCCGAAGCCCAATATGCTGGATTGAAGCGAGATCTAAGTCTAAGACCGACAATTCGCGCAGAAGCGGGAATGAGCATTGCCTCAGCTTGTGCCTTCTCCTCGAGTACAATCTGTCGAACACGTTCGCGGTTATCTAGCTGTGCGTTGGTGAGAATATCTAACAATATATCAGTAAGGATGCCGACCTTTTCGGGCAGGGCTTTGGCGCGTAGGAAAAACCATGGGACTGGCTTGTGCTCAGCCCAATGCGTTGTGGATATAACCATGCTTCGAATTCCGCCTGTATGCATGCCAATGCGCTGGATAAGCTGGACGAAATTGTATTTCTCTGTTCCTGTCTCGATTAAGAGACGACCCAAAAGACTGACATAAGCTAAAAGCTCAGAGGGCAGCTTCCCAAAATCGAAGCCAAGATCCAAGTAAAGGATGCCGCTTGTCGAAAGCTCATGATAGTAGCCATAGATTCCAGAGCTTTTTAACTTTTCGCTTGCATATTCGAGTGGCTCAGAAGGCAGCACTGGCGATTCTATTGGAATATCATCGAGTGAGAGTACAGGAATGGTAGCGAGAGCTTCAGGACTATCCGGCTTGTCTTGAAGTTCTTTAAGGGTTTTGGCAGTATCCTCGATTTTTTTAAGTGCTTCGTCATCTAAGCTGGCTCGGGCTAGAGCTAGCATGGCTTTTTCGGCGTCTTCTCGTTCGTGGTTGGAACTGGATGAGGGCAGGAACCTGACTGTGGTTCTGTGCTTATTCTTCAAGATGAGCGAATCTATAAGCTCACTGAATAGCCTCGGGTTCTCCTTGGCAGCTTTTTTTGTTTGTTCAAGTGGTTCAGCAAAAGCGAGCGCTGCGATTGGATCGAGATCGTAGAGCCATTCATTTAGAGCATCCAGCATGATGGCGAGGCCACGAGGAAAAGAGCCAGTGTTGCGTTCACGCAAGGCAAATTCAATGGTGTTGAGCGAAGCTGCGATAGTGTCGGGATCTATGCCATCGCAGGTAAGCCGTTCGAGCGTGGAGAAAATTAGCTCTTCGACCTTAGTGACATTGTTCGGCTCGACTCCCTTAAGTCCTATGGAGAAAGCTGTCTGGCGCATCTCTTCGTAGAAGCCGAAACCTGAAATATCCTCTCCGAGCCCGGATTCTATCAACGCCTTTCGCAGTGGCGAGGCTGGCGTGCCGGCTAAAATATGGAAGAGAACGAGAGCTTGCATCGAAAGGAGAAGATCTCCATGTTCATAGAGCATCCAGTTAATCGCTGTATAGGCTTTAGCTTCTTCTTTTGAATTATTCTGATAACTGCGTTCGATGAGCCGTGGTTCTGTGAAAGTCTGTTGGATGGCGGGAAGTGAGTCTATGGAAGCAGTATCAAACGGCGATAGCCATTCATCCATATAAGAAAGGCGCTTTTCTGGGTCATCATCACCATAGAAATAGATAAAAGAATTAGAAGGATGATAATGTTTCTTGTGATAGGCAACGAATTCTTCATAGCTAAGAGTAGGAATCTCTAGAGGATCGCCGCCGGAATCGAGGCCATAGGGAGTATCGGGAAACAGGCTGCATTTGCATAGATGATCGTGGAGGCTATCTGGGTCTGAATAGGCGCCTTTCATTTCGTTGAATACGACACCTTTGTAGCTGAGTTCTTTAGTCAAAGGATCTACTTCGTAATGCCAGCCCTCTTGCATGAAAGTATATTGGGTTAGATTTGGGTAAAAAACCGCATCTAAGTAGACATCGATGAGATTATAAAAATCCTTAAGATTCGCACTTGCAACTGGGTAGCAAGTCTTATCCTCGAATGTTATTGCATTGAGAAAAGTATTTAGTGAGCCTTTCATGAGCTCGACAAAAGGTTCCTTTACTGGATACTTGCGAGAACCGCATAGAGTGGAATGCTCGATAATGTGAACAACTCCATTGTTGCGTTCGGGCGGAGTTCTGAAACTTATCCCGAAGACCTTGTTTTCATCTTTGTTGATGACAGATAGAAGTCGAGCTCCTGTTGGTTCGTGGCGATAAAGCCGGAATAGGGAATCGAGTTCAGGCACCGAGGACTCTTTTTGAAGCACAAATGGCATGCGAAACTCCTCTGGAAAATGATAATTGAAGATAGCATGGAGAAGCAAAAAGCGCTATATTCTGGCTCTCTTTCTCCATAGATTAACGCAATGCGCCCTAATAAAAAAGTGTCCCCGGCGTTAGGAAGATCTTGGACAGGATGGCAGGATAATTTAGACATGATTTACGGGATTTTGCTGGATTGACAGGATTTTGTTTTGGGGCAAGAAATAGAGGGGCCTTCCAGTTAGCATTGGCAGCCAGCCTTTGGCGTAGGGTGCGGCATAGGTTTGCTCGCTGGATTCTGCGCCGAGGATCATAAAGCTCCCGTGTAGCGACGCTGCGACTTTACTTTTTTCATACCTGAGGCCGCTGGAGATCATCATTCTGTCTGGACCGAGAGAATAGCTAAACCAGGGCTCAATTATATGCGTGCCAAAATACTGGGATTGAAAAAATATCGCTTAAAATGTGCCTGATTGGAGCACTCGAATTGCGTCGATACAAATATGTCGAAGCCCAATACCATTCTAGCTATGCTACAAGCGCTCCCTCGAGACCAGATGTTCCAATTCTAGTTGTATGATCTTTTCTAGAAAATCTAGGTTTAGAGTAAGGGTCCTTTGAATTGTGCTGGATTACCCACTCGAGGCTAGCATGGAATCCAAAGGCATTTGGGTTCGAGCCGGTCCCTTCTGTTCCAAGCTGAAAATCATCCATGAGTCCTTCAGTGTAGAGCCGGACATTGTCGAGGGGCTTTACCTGTGCATCTAGCTGGATCATGACATTCGAGCCAGAGGCAAAGATCTGAACATTGACAGCAAGGAAATCGTAAGTCAGAGAGCCCGGATCAAGAGGCGCGTAGAGCACTCCAAGAACGTGGTCATATCATGGGTTCTGGTTCGACAGCGTTAAAGAATACTCTCCAGAACCTAGGTTGATTGCCCTCCTGTCTAGCGAAAAGAACCATCAATGGCCCCTACCCTCAAGAAATTCTACGCTTGGATAATTATTTGATAAACAAGGTTCAGACCAGTCATGCGTGAATAGTAGATTAGCCAAGGAACCACCGAGGAATAGCTCACCCACATCCTGCTGCAATTCGATAGACATCACAGCAAATAGCAAGCCAGTGTGGAGCTGGAATCCCAGGGTAATGAAAGAAGGCTTCGAATAGTACCAAGCGAGATCATCAGCACTGACCTTGTCGGTGGTAATTAAAGCTGGCCTATTGATCAACTCCACTAGAGGAGCTATGTCGAACCACAATCCAGCCCTGCTTGCGCTCTGGTTCATCAAAGCCGCTGATTCCTTGCTGCACACAGGGGAAATGGAGAAACACATAAAAAACAAGCTAAGGAAAAATCCGAAGAAAAGAGTAGATTGTTTTGCAAGTCACCTTTTCATTTGCAAGACTCCAATTAGACCTTTCTAGCGGGCATAGAGAGCTCTAAGCCTGCAGATAGATCAAGGTGAATAAGATACACCGATAGTCAACTGTATATCATATATAGGCGCATTGCTGCTTATGTTCCCTGGATTCTTGATAAAAATGTAATCAGTTTCCCCATATAGATTTAGATTCTTGATTACAGTATATCCGCCACTAAGCCCAATAACTACAGTATGGCTTGCTGCATCTCGCGTAGCATTAGCTGTCAAATCTCCATTGTTGCCTGTGTTGTGCTGGGTGCTTGGTGTCGAGACATTTAAACTCGCATCGGAGACATCAGTCCACAGCGTCCATTTGTCGTGGGTCCCGTGCACCATGTAAAAGAGATTCATTGAGGCATACCATTTGCCGAACTGCTTGTATCCGATATTACCATTGTAGACAATTGCATCGCTTCCATACTGATAGCCTATAAAATCTTCTGTATAGGAAATTCCGAAGGCATTTGAAAACATGCGAATGGCAACAACATAATTGAGTCCCGGATCTCCAAGTGTCTGCGCTGAATTGCTTTTACCGCGCAAATATAAGAATGGATCGGTCTTTGCCCACTCTAAAGATCCATAGAGCATGCCCTGGCCTAATGGATATCTTCCTTTCATTCCAGCCATATATCCAAAGGCGGGAGGAATCGCACCGGGCTCACCTGGTAGGGGTTCTCCAGGAAGCACAAATTCATCTACCACCATCTGTCCATAGAGATTGACATACAATATAGGCGAATAATTGAGCTCTCCAGAAATGATAGAATTCGAATTACCGCGAATGTAGTAATCGTGGTAGATCGCCGCTGGATTCAGGATACGCAGATCAAGGGTGTTTTCGGCGGATTGATACATTATCCCTTCTGTGAGGGCAAATCCGAGCTTGTTCTTGAACATGCTCCATTCGAGCCTATGAGCCATGAACATTTTAAGTCCAGTAATGATGTCTCCCTGGGATCTACTATTGATGATGTTTCCGTCTGAGTCCATTACAGGATAGTAATTATCAGGATATGGGAAAAATGATGTAAGAAAGGTATATTTGAATTTATCAGTATAAGTTGTAAATCGACCCATGTTGTGATAGAGAATATGATCTCCTATTACAAAGTTGCCAGATTCTCCGGGGCCCCAGGAAAGCCGCTCCCGACCAAATTCGACGTTCCAGCCATCGCCACCAAATGCGCCTAGAGCTCGGTACGGAACATTAATGTCGAGGTCATCCATAACTGCAGGAGGAACAAGGGGAATGTTTGTTGTCAAAGCATATTGCCCAAAGAGATTAGATGTCGGACCTTTTGACGAATTCCATTCATTGTAGAGATTGTTCATCACGGGGATGGAGGAATATCCGTAGAAATGCTCACCTGGCCAGGTTTCTAGACTCAGATCTAGAATTGGCTTTCGATCCTCAAAACCGACTATCCAGTCGGATTCGTTCACAAAATCGGTAGTATTGCTATGCCAGTAAGCCTCTACGCTTGTGCCTAACCCAAACTTGAAAGTATCTGTACTGCGGTTTAGCTCCGACGACGCATATTGATAGGTGTCCAACGAGCCAGTCGATAACATAGCTACATCGATCTTGTCTAGCATGCCTAAAAGCTCATCGGCACTCCATGGCCCCGTCGTAGAAGGAAGGGCAAGCCCTTGGCTGATGTAGAGTGCGGTTATAGCTTCATAGACATCGGAATATATGGGATAGATCTTCTGAAGATTTTTTCCAGATGTAGGAAGGACTGAAATACAGATGCATGCTGCTAGTGCAACGGCGATGATGTTCTTTTTCATGCAAATTCCTCTTTAAAAGACTAGCCATTTGGCCGTAACTGTACAACAATACCTGCGTATAAAAGAAGGGCTGTCTCGCTTGCGCCAGCGACATGCCTAAAATTACGGTAAAAGCCTAAAGTCGAAGATAGCTGTAATTCTATGGACTTTGTAAGGGGCACTGCTCCCATGAGCGATATCAGATGGCGATACTCATCAGGTTTTGAAAGGATTTTTTCTAGTTCGCCATATCCTGCATATTTATCGTAGTCGTAGTAGACGGGCACCCAGATTTTTTGCGGCGTCGAGTCTATGGTTCCATCGCCGTCGAAGTCTGCGGTGACGTTGATATAGCTCGCCATGCCCTGATAAATGGGTCCTTTTCGGATAAATTCGTAACTGAGGCGAAGGTGGGCGCTATTCTTGAACTTCATGTTTGCATATGCGCCTATGCTGTCATAATCAGGTCCCCAGGGAGCTCCTAGGGATTGATCCACGCCCGATTTTCCATCGGGAAGCGTTTGTCTTTGATACATGGCTAGATAAGGGCTCCAGCGCACATAAGTCCAACGATCGACATGCTGGTACTCTAGGCCTGTATCAAGAGAAATACGGTCAAGAAGCAATGTCGACCAGCGAGCAGTGCCAAGCCAAGCAAGAGATTGGGGCTTGGCCTCTGCTGATTCTCTAGGGCCTTTCATATCGTCGATAAAGAGTTCTCCAGATAGCATTAAGCCTCGAAATGGAACTACGGCTGCGCTCAGCGAGACTCCCACATTGGAGTATCCTGCTGCATAGGTATTGTGCCAGATCGTGGTAGGTAGAACAAAACTGAGCGAGGGTGTTCTTCCGCCAATTACGCTCATCTCCGCTATCGAAAGCTCTAACCAAGGCGCTGGCTTCCATTCGATCTCGTGCCAGTTGGCCAGTTTGATCGCTGTATCGTGCGCCGCATAGTCGTGGTCGTTGAGCGAGTCCCAAAAATTGCTTTCATCGGGGTTTTTTCTGAACTGAATTTCCTGCTCGGCTTTGGAGAGCTGTGCAGAACTTGTCGCTGTCATGCTTGTAAAGCGCCATGGACCAGACTCGAGATAAAAGCGTATTTGATCGTACCAGGAAGCCCTTGGATTCAAAATCGAACCAGATAGTCTCCCCCAGCCCATACCAGAAGGAAATCTACCTAGGGCTACACCATAGCCTTTGCCCACCCAAGCTACATAGGATCTTAGTGGAAATTGTGCGGCGGATGTGAGGTTTTCGCGCAACTCGTCTATGCCCCATTGGAAAGGCGAACTTTGGCCTACTATTTTATCGCGTCGATAATTGAACGAAATATCGACATTGAACGCAATCGAATCGGAAGGATATAGCTTCACACCCAGCGCTAGCACATCCGGCAAGGTTTGCCAAAAATGCTGGATTTCCGGAAAAGCCTCGATATTTTCTAGGCCCGAATCATCCAGAAGGTTCGACGCGAGATCGTCCTGAGTGGCAGGTGAATCGTAATAGAGGGTCGGTGTACTTGCCCTGAAGACAATGCCCGAAAGAAGCTCGGATTCTTTTCTATCATTGTTCAAGGAAGCCCCAAGCTCACTGCCAAAAAGAGGAAAGACATTGGTTTTTGGCACCTGTCCTTGACGTATTGCTATTGAAAAAGCCTCGTCATATTCATCATCTCCAGGAAAGAAAAGGTCCGCAGCGTGAATAGAGCTATCGGTTTGTAGATTGCCCTGCGAGCCTGATTTTGCTTCGATAACATTCCATGGCGCTGTCTCTTGTGCATAAGCCTCTCGATTAGCAGCGCCGAAGATCAGCACGATGCATAAAATCAGCGCAGAATACCTAGCGTACAGGTTCTGCTTTCTTGCTATTAACCACATTATATCCCTTCTCTATTACTTTATTCCGCGCTTGGATCATGCGGGCAGTTTTAGAAATTGTGCCATTTTTTTGAGATGAGGCGCAAGAGCGCTCCGCTTTATGCTTTCTGAGGCGCTGCCATATAGGGCAGTAAACCATCCAGCTAGGCTAGCTGGGATATAGACTTCATATAGAGGCAGTTCTACATCACACCATTTTTCTTTGTATGGCTCATCACCATTGGCAAAATCGACAAGCTGATAATCATTTTTTGCACAATAGTCTAAAAGCTTAAAAAGGAGCAGATTGCCTGTGGAAAGCGAAGGATAATTATCAATATCGAATGCAGGCATAAGGTAATATAGGCGTGGCTGACAGCTAAGTCCCCAATGCACCGCTAGGGGTTTTTCGTCTAGCATAAGCGCGCTTATATGCACTGGGATATTATCATTTTGCGAGGCTTGGATATAGAAATCGCGATATGCGGGGTCAGTAAAGTTGTCGTGGACTTTTATCTGACGAAAGCGTGCTCGCTTAAATGAGATCATGGTTCGCGTAAGGCGTTCTCGAAGCGGTTTGTCTCCAGCGATGATAAAGGAGAGAGTACCAGCTTCTGATAGACGGCGTTCGGCTCTGCGGAGGTGTGCACGTTCTTTAGTGCTGAGTCGAATAAGTGGATTTTGGGAGAGCCGCATTGCGTGAGCGCTATAATGCAGGCGATGCCCAAAAGTGATCGCAAGCAGCGCTTGGGCGAATACAAGAGGTGTACGGTCGGCCCAAAATCTGGGAATTCGGTCAAGATAAATGGCGCAGCAGTGTTCTTTTTTCGCAATGTTCTTTAGCTGGGCAAAGAGCTCTGCCATATCAAAGTGTGCCTCATTCGAAAAGATCGGTGCAGAATAGTCAGACACGCCATAGCCGAGCCAAATTAGCATTGTACAGGATAAAGCCCCAAATCGCACCTTTTTCTTACCAAGAGGAAAGAGGGCAGTATTCTGGCCTTTTTTGAATGCGATAATACAGGGCACTACTCCATGGGCATTTCCGATGGTATTCTGCCAAATAGAAAGCCAGGCGCGAGTTTGAAAGGCGTAGATGCGTGGACCTTTTGCGAGACTGTCCCAGATCGCTGCGGGCGTTTCGATATCGCGGTATATCGAAACCTGGAGCGGTTCGCTAATCATATTCCGAGCCTCAAGAGAACTCCAAGGCTGAATTGGCCGAGAAGTTTTGTGTTGCCCGGAACGGGAGAATATATCTGTACTTTTTGGTCGACGAGTGTCTGGCTTGACGGTACGCCAATTGGGTCACGCAGTTCGAGCGCATCGAGGGCAAGGACACCAGTAGCCTTTGCAAAGAACTGCCATGGGCCACGCCTTGTAACTGCTCGAGCCGAAATAGTAAACCTTTTTTCGAGCACAGCGTCATCTAGCCAGGTGAAAGCCACTTGTGGATCGATCCAGAGATCGTGCCAGGGATTGGCCGGGCTATTCGAGCCAGAGAGCCTAAATTCAAAGAAAGCATCACAATCGAATCTACTAAAAGAGTTTTTCCAGTCTAGACGCATGGCAAGATTGTTCTCGCCGTATTGGTAGCCGATGAGATTTAATTCTGGAGCTATCTCCTTATTATTATTGCTCTTGGGATAGCCTGAGCGCCATTCGTACTCAAAACGGGTTTCTGGAAAATAGGTGTAGCCATAGGAGCTTTGGATCTGATTCGCTCGAGTTGAATTGCGCATATCGCCGGGCTCAAAGGTATATTTTGTTGCGCCAGCTAGATGGAGGCCGAAAGTTCCTTGAGGCGTCTTTATTCTTCCGCCCAAGGCGAGCGCAACCTGCCAGGGATTATTCGTCCATCCAAAGAGTCCCAACATCCCAAGGTCGTCGACAAAAGTCTGCGCATAGAGGTCGTAAGCCCCCGCCTCTTTCCATGTTACGAATAATCCCGCATTGTAGTTATCGTCATAGTTGGCATACCAAGGCCGACCTCCGGTGCCTCTGACATATTGGGTAAAGTATTGAGGCATAGGGCTTAGGAAGTATTCCCAATCGAAAGCTCGGCCGGAATAGACCGAAGAGTCTTCAAAGCCTATCGTAAGCCTTCCAAGAGAAAGGCCAAAGACCTTGAAGTTTGCCCCACGATCGGGAAAGCCAGCATAGGTATCATCGGGCCAAGCCGGTGTATGCATTGCAGAATCGAGAGTGAGCGAGATATATCGCGATTCGTAAAAGAATCGATCATCTTTATACACAAAGTCGATCATTGGCGCTGCGATGCCATTCGCGTTGATAAAGAGCGAGTACGGCGAATCGACCACATCGAAATGGCGGAGTCTGCCACCTTTGAAGCTAAATGAGCCACCAGAAATTCGGATACCAGCTTCCTGGATCAGGAAATTGAAATTCCCGAGGGCGCCTGTGGGGCTATCGGCGAGCCAAGGGCCATAGACTTGGTCGCTAGTGAGATCGAGGGCAGCGATAAGCCCAATATGAGGTTGCTCATACTGAAGGGAAATTGAGGCATTTGGTGTTAGTCCTCGCGCTTCGATTTCTTCGCGATAGGTGCCCGTGCGGTAAGGCAGCTCTGCAGAGAGAGTGAAGAGAAGACCCTGCTCAGAAAGCTCGCTGGACTGCTGGGCTGCGCTTTGGCTAGGCTGTTGTGCAGATAGCGTAAAAATTCCCGAGAAGATAAGAAATAAAAGAATCGCAATTGCTGGTAAAGATAGTTTCTTCATCTATATTCCTACTATCCATCATTGAGTCTATAGCAATTCGACTGACCCGCGATGAAGCCTTTGGCTATTTGGCTTTGTGGGTATTCGGCAATGAATACCTGGCATCAGTGAACAGTTCCGAATGCTATGGTACCTGAGAGCGCAATGTCAAGCTCGAAGGCCACCGAACTGCCGCTTCTGACAAGGCTCGGTGCGATATCGAAACAGAACAAACCTGCAGACAGACGCAAAGGTAGGCTTATGAAAAAGCTTTTCCAATGCGGCGCTGCAGGCGTTGTGCTATTTTCATAGACTTGAGTCGTGATAAGGTTGGCATCGGTATTCATATCTAAAAACAAAAACCGATAACCAACTCCGAGGCTGAGGGGATTCTTATTATTATTGCTTCCAATTGGGATAATGAGCTCGCCGTGGCTCTGCGCCCAAGTAACGCCAGGGCCGTAGGGACTTGTGAGCGGCAATAGGATCGATCCTCCTAAGTAGCGCGGAAAGCGGTATATAAAGCGAGCAAAATAATTGACATCTCCTATGTCTTTCCAGGCTTGGCTCCCATCGTAATTGCCCCAGAGCCAATGAGTAGAACCAGCCTCCACATAGACCGTAAAAGATAAGGCTCTTGCTCGACCTATCTGGCCGCTATAGCGCACACCCGCTATATAAGCAGGGATGGTAGGTGAACCAGTATCGTCGACGCCGACTAGATTCATATCTATATCGTCTAGACCCAGCTGCCCAGCGATAGTAAGGCCAGTAATTGGCTCCCAGCTCGCATCGAACACCATGGAGTTGTTGGTCTGTGCAACAGATGCCTGGTGGCGCGAGCCAATAGGGAAAAAATCGGTGAGCACAAAGTGGTTGTTGAGACGGGACATCATTGCATGGTCTGTTACGCCTATGGTCACCCAACCGAGACGCCAGGAAAATCGGTTCATTGCCTCGACAATTATAGTTGGCGTGCCAGGTTGATCCTCAAAGCCATATCCGGTCTCTGGCGAGATATCATTTTTATCCCAGGCTTGTACTGCCTGGATTGTGGACACGAGCCAGTCGAAAGCAAAGCAACCTAGCTTTCCTTGAGCTCGCACCGCATCGTAATATGGTATCCGGCGCGATGGAAGAAAGCCGCCTTCGAGTATGCCATTGTAATCGAGGCGGTCGCGTCCAAAGCCTATCTCGAATATTGGAGATTTCCAATATAGGACGGATCGCGCAACTATATTGCCCTCTGCATCAAGCGTTGTGCCATTGAGCGGCAGATTATGCACAGGGAAATAATCCCCTGCCCAGCTATGCCGCAGATCGATTTCCGCTGCGACACCAAGGCCCTGGGCATTGCACAAATGTGGATCGAAGCCTTGTGCATCAAGAGCGCTTCCAGCTTCAATACTCAGAACTGCAAAGGGCAATTGGCCAAAATAATTCCGCTGTATATCGATGCCATTGGAATAGGCTGCTGATGGATACTGACTAACAGGAGGTTCGAGGCGGACATTATCGCTTCTTAGGCTGGATTCGATGTTTATGTTAAGCACGATGCGCCACTGGAGCGATGTGAGCGCTGATTTAGTTTGCGCAAAAAGGAGATTTCTTCCAAAGAACATCCTCGATCCGGAAAACAAAAATATAGAGAAAATAAAATATAGCAGAAATGGATTGGGCTTTGCCGAGCGCATCGAGCATCGATATTTCATAGTTTCATTCTCCTTTAATCGCGTTTAGCTTGATTGCCCTTTTGATCGTGCTTATGTGATCATTCTTCATCAAAGCTGCATGGCCTTGAGGCTCGCTCTTCTGCGCCTGCAATGCGCAAGGTCGGAAAGCCCATTTATTTTTGCAAGAAAGAGCGGAAATGGAAGATCGGGCTCAAGTACAGTGCGATGGATTGCTCGCGCATCTTCACCTACTCTGAAGAGCGAAGATTGGGTCGTAAAAATCCATGAAAAACCTGCATCGCAGAGCAGCTGTAATGCATCCGCACGGTAAGTATCGGATTCTCCTCCTACCCACGCAAATGCATTGATAGGGTAGCTAAGGTGCTTTTCGAGCTTTTTTTTAGCTTCTACAATTTCGTCAAAGATTATGGCGGAATCGAGAGTCGGACGCATGCGAACATGGTGAGCGGTATGACAACCAATTACATGACCACGCTGCGCGAGGTCGAGGATCTCATTCCAGCTCATCGCAACGTGGCTCGAAACGAGTGAATACCTATCCTTCTCTTTACGAGCTGCTTTTTTGCGTAGAGAGATCTCATGTGATGCGCAAAAGTCTCCTTGAAATTCTGGCGCCAAGTCAGGAAGTGCACTCGTAACAAAAAACCATCCGCGCATACCACAGGCTTCGAGAAGCGGCGCGGCAACTTCGTAATGCTCCATAAGACCGTCGTCGAAGCTAATGATAAGGCCTGGTTTGCTTTGCATGCTGACTTGTTTGTTCGATATTTTTGCTTTTCTGCCAGAATGGCCAAGTTTTCCGCACATTTCGGAGGCCTCGCAAGAGCCTTGGTCTAAGAACCGCGCAAAGCCTTCTGCATCGAGCGGGACATAGCGCTTTGCGAAGTAATCAAGCTGGCGCGAAAAGCTGGATTCTGAGGATTGAGGTACGGCGTGATATGCGACCGCTCTCAGAGTACTGCCAATCATCGCATTTTCCATTACAATGGAGCCTCCAATTACAGATGAAGCCCTATCCCCAGCCATATTTCGGTATCGCCCCAATCTAGAGTTTTAGTTTCCAGGTAGTGTCCTATATCATAACCCAAAGAGAGCCGGTAGGTGAACGATCGCGCATATTCAGGGAATATCACCACATCGAGTCCTCCTCCCATCAGAAGGTTGTCTATAGACCATAGAGGGTTGGCAGGATTCGTTCGCACATATCCCAAATCGAAGAAGGGGATAATGAAAATCTCCGAATCCATTGCTTCCCATTGGAAGAACTTGCCCTGAGCAAAATTGACTGGTATCTGCAAATTGACTATCGCAGCGAGATCGCCATATATTGGCCCACGAATTCCACGAAGGTAGGTGCTCGCATCCACATCATCGAAGTAGCTTAGGTCGTTATATAAGCTCCACCCAGCATCCCAGCGCCCTATGGCCCGAAAATCAATTCCCAGAAGGTTGAACCAGGAGTAAAAGGCTGAAAGCTCAGAGGAAAGAACAAGGTCTAGAGGTCTGGTAGAATGTTTCGATCCAATATGGAACATATACGATTCAGATAGAGAAGCACTGCTGCCTTTTCTGAAGTTGCCTTTCCATTTGATGCTGTTGTACGCTACTGAACCAGATGCACATAGCCCTGCATCGTATACCATGCCTTTGGCCAGATCATAGGATAAAGAAAGACCCGCAGAAGGCGTAAATGCGAGCATAGATGCAGGAGCTACTAAGAAAAGTGGAATACGAAGAGAGAGCGTTGTCTCTGTAATAGCTATATATGACCAAGAGCCGGCATCATTTTCTTGTTTATATGAGGCTTGCAATTCTATGTTTCCAGGAAAGAGGAGGAAAATCGGCCTTATTAGGCTCAAGCCAGCAATTCCTACATGGATTTTGGTGCTCTTTGTATAGGTATAAGACAGCGAAGGGACAAGTGACCAGTATTCGGGTGCCTCAGATAGAGGATACTCAGTCGAGAGGCTGATTGCGGTATCGCTGAAAGCTGGATCGAGGTTTTGGCCGATATCAACTGAGCTCGCAAGCGAAAACTGCCATTGAGCATTCATAAAGCGAGGCGAGTATCCAAACTCAGCACCAATTGTCGTATTTCCATCTAGGAAATAATGGTCCAAGGAAAACACTAGTGGTTCAAGCATACCGAGAAAGTTGAAATCCTTATAGCGGAATGCAAGGAAAAAACCATCGTCTTCAGTGTATTTGGGTATTGGCACAGCAAGTGTAGTCCAGGTGGCATAGGCACGCACTATAATGGTTATTGCTTCTGGATCGGATGGATTTCGCTGTTCATACCAAATTGCTGCCTCCTCGTTGAAGACCCTATTCTCCTGAAGAAGGCGCTGCTTTTCCGCAATAAAACTGTCGAGGTCGGATTGGCTTGAAAATCTCTTGCCTATTTCCATATCTAGATATCGAAGGACTGCTGTCTCTCGTACACCTTTCAGATGAAACTCGAATCCCTCAATATAAGGTGTTTGCTTAGGTTCTTCTTGTGTAGCTATGCTCTGCGCATAAATGCTTGGAGCATTAGGAGCTCGCGCTATATATAGCAAAATTAGCATAGATAGTATTGCTCTCATAGCACGATAAGATCTCATCCGGAGCTCTTTTCTTGGCAATAGCATAATTCTCTCATTCCCTTCCAGTCTGCTTGTGGAGTTTATAGAGCGTATCATATTCTGCAGCCATGATTTCAGCAGTATAGTATTTCTCCCAGAGTTTTTTGCCCCTCGCTCCCATCGCTTTGCACAGTTCGATGTCATGTGCAATGCCACGGATAGCTGAAGCAAAATCCTCTGCGGTATTTTCTACGGCGACTCCTGGACCTATTGGGAAATCCACATCCTTAAGAAGCTCAGGGATGCCTCCTACATTAGAGGCAATAAAAGGCTTACCTGCAGCCAAACATTCGAGAAGGGTCATCGGCAAGCCTTCGTGATCAGATGGCAAGAGGACAAAATCGCAAAAAGGAATAAGCCTGCCGGCATCTGGAATCGGGCCAAGCGCATAAAAAGAGGACGGATCATCAGCTTGAGCATTGCCGCCTATCCATACGATATTGCAAAGGTCTTTTAGCTGACGTGCCGCCTCTCGAACCAGTTCGGGCCGCTTGGGAGAAGCGGGTCGAGCGATCATTAGCCCTGTCGGCGATTCTCTTCTTCGCAAATCTTCTAGAAGCTGTAGTGCTAAAGTCAATTCAGAAGCATCGGATTTCCGGCTGCTTGGATCCTTTACGCCATTAACTATCAACTTTGGATGGTACCCATCGGTCCGCATGCGCCTAAGATCGTAATTAGAGACAGCAACAATCGCTGATGTTCTTGGAGAAAGCATTTTATCGATGAAAAGAAGCTGTTGGTTAGCAACTTTGAGCTGGTCGTAGCCATGCATCGTATAGATTATTGGATATCGATTAGGATTTATGGCTATTCTTGTAAGCGCCGCGGCTTTGCTCGTATGAATATGGACGATATCGGGCTTCCAGCTCATACAGATATGATAAATTTCAGAGAGCGCTAACAGATCGTTCCAGGGCGCTATGTTGCGCTTTAGGTGCCGAACTGGTATTTTTTCTATCGAGGCCGGAAGAGAATACCATGCGAGCCCTGCTCCTTCCAGCCCAGAAGCAACTGCAACGACATGGCCAGATTGGCTCTGCAAGGCTGCAAGGGTAGCTATCATACATTGCGCGCCGCCCGAGTCAGATCGGGTAACTATATGCAGCACTCTCATCAACAATCCTTGTCCTTTTGAGCTTTTTCTGGCGTTGCAAGGATACATAATCCTAGGAAATATCCTAGTACGGTTAGTCCTCCTGGAGCCATCGCATCAAGAGACATAAAGATAAAATAGGCTAAAAGGGAAACATCGAACATCGTGAGAGGCACTCGTATTGCCCGAATCCGAGCAATGAGCAATGTGGCGTATCCTGCAAGAGCGATAATACCATTTTCGAAAAACATGGCCAGAAAGCTATTGTGAGGGCCTAAGCCTGTCTTGGCAAAGCTATCATAGAATGGTGTATCTATCATATAGGAACTCACAAGATGGATATTAGCTGCTTCTGTAGCAAATCCCCAGCCAAGCAAAGGTTGCTCGAGGCCTTTCCTTAAGAATGCTTGCCAAAGATATTGTCGATTTGCTAATAAATGGTTGAATTGAGGAATGAATACTATCGAACCAATAAGAATAAAAACAAGAACGACTGCAAATTCCAATCTAGCAAGTATGATTGCATATCTTGTTTCAGATAAAATTATGAAGCAAAGCGCTGCTTTCATAGCAAAAACCGCAGTCCTAGATTCTTCAAAACTTCCCGAGAAAAACGCATCTTGAAGGACCAGTATGAGCATCGAGATAAGAATTGCTAGAGCTTGCAGCTTACTATTTTTTGTTTTATTTTGCCATTTATTCGTTCCCGTAAGAATTGCCGCCCATATCCCTGTCATTCCAAATGTATTTGCATTGTAAATCATAGGTAATATATTGAATCGCATAAAAATAAAAATGATAATCAAATAAGAAAAAGTCACCAAAAATCCAATCGAAAGAGCTTTTTCGATGTCCTCTCTTGAATGAGCAAATAGCATTGCACTACAGCCTGCCAGTACAACAACACGAGATCCTGACTTAGCAAATGCTTCGAAGCTACCTTTCCCCAAAGCAAGCATAACGCCATCTTTGGCTGCAATCGCCAGGAAAAAACCTATCACACATAAGGCCCATCGATCTCGGATAACAATTTGCCAATTCAAGATTAGGTACCAAAAGCTAAGTAACAGAATGACAACAATCCCGATATTAGTATATCCGCTAAAGCTGAACGCAAGGGGAAAAAGAAATGACAAGAAGCGTAAGCTTGTCGCAAATAGAGAATCGCGAGTCTTCATTCTGTTGTTTTCTTTGTGCGCAGAATCTGACGGTAATATGATCCATATTCATGCGCTGTTCTTTCGATCGAAAGATATTTTATTCTTTCGCTCTCTGCCAGCACTATCTTTTCTCGCAAATCTATGCTCTCAAGGGAAAGTATTTGTGCAACAGCCTGCTCTATATCCTGAGCATCAAAAAAGAGACCCGCACCATCTACTAGATCGAAAAGACCACTAGCGTTCCGCACCACTACTGGAAGACCAGCTGCCATTGCCTCCGCAACCGCCAAGCCAAACCCCTCTTGCTGTGAAGTCTGTATATATAAATGGCATGCAGAGAGAATATCCGGGACATCCTCGCGCGAACCAAGGAATAGGCAGCGCTGTTCGAGGTGCATCTTTGCTGCTAAATCTTGAATATGTGGCCGCTCTGGACCGTCGCCTATCAATATGAGAGCATATCGCTCTGGCAATTTGGCGAGAATCTCGAGCGCGACAGGGTGATCCTTTACCGGCACAAAGCGCGCTGTCATAGAGATTCCAATTCTTCCCGCAAGAAACTGTACAACTTCAGCGACAGGTGTTGCGCTATTCGAAAACTGCTCTATATCGATACCGCTAATAATGGTTTGGAGCTTACTAGGAGGAATCCCAAGCCATTTTGAGAGCGCTTGCGCTACTGAAGAGCTCACACAGATAATCGAAGCATATCGCGCATAACAGGCTTTCTCGATCCATTTGAATAAAGGAATGGACATACGCCGATTCTTGCTTGCATGTTCGGTAGTCATATAGATGGGCTTTCGAGCAAAAAGGCTTGCTAGCGCACACCAATGGAACGAAGGAGCAAGATGTGCGTGGACGATATCTGGCTGTAGATAACGAATTGCTCGCAGCACATCGAATACCCTCGATACTGAATAGAGTTGAAGTGCTTGTAGTCTCTTGTTGGATTTTTTCTCGTTCTCTATGGTAACAAAGTGCCGTAAGTGAGTCCCATATATTGAAATGCCTGCTTTTTCAAGCATGGAAGCATATACGGCTGACTCTAGGTTGAGGGCTAGAACTGTATTCTCGATATGCTGCTCTTTCAGTCTTGGAAGAAGAGAAGAAATAAAGCGCTCTGCTCCTCCCTGCGACAATGAGTTTATGACATGTAACACATGAATAGGCTTTTCTGAATCAGATGGCATGCTTACTGATACATCACACGCGTTTTGAGGATTTTTTGAGCGAGCTAGAGCAAGACGATCAAAAACATAAGCAACATTTCCAACTATAAATGCAGGAAATCGTACTTTCATAGGTAAAGAGGATTGCTTTACTGGTTCGAAGCTTCTTGGATCGAAGTTCGGAGAGCACTGATAATGCCTGCGAAAACGTATATAGTTGGATGCCTCTCTCAATCTTGCTCTATGAGGCAAGTCATATCCAAGCATCTCCTTGTAAAAAAGCAAAGTTCCTATCGGATTGGCAACGCGAAGCTCGAGGCTATGCGCAGATAGACCATCCGGCCGATATTCGCACTCATACAAGACTTCATTCGTTAGAAGCAATACATAGCCTGCGTTCGCTATACGATACCAGACCACAGCTTCGGTTAGGAATTTTTCGCCTTTGAATTCTGGAAAAGGAAAATGTAGCAGTATTTCCTTTTTGTACACGTCTGCTTTATCAGCTCTAATTCCATATCTATATGTAAGGCTTATTGCATCACAGAACTCCCGTCCATCAGGAAAATAGTCACCAATAATATGTCCATCAAAATCTGCCTTAAGTCCGCTTAGGCCAGCTACATTGGGAATTTCTTCTATGGATGGTAGTTTGCTTGCAATGTTTTCGAGCGCTCTATTGGGAAGCTTGTCATCAGAGTCCACTATATAGATCCACCTACCCTTGGCTGCACGCACGCCATCGTTGACAGAACGATGCTTGCCTCCATTCTGTCGCTCGATGAGAATAATAACGAGGGTACTATCGAGCTGCCACTGCCTAACAAGGTCGGCAGTTCCATCTGTCGATCCATCATCGACGATGAGCCATTCGAAATTGGGATAGGTCTGCGCTTCTAGCGAAGCCTTGAGCCGCGGTAGAGTCGAAGCTCGATTCCATGTCGGAGTGAGCACGGTTATGAGAGGCTCTATCACATAATGCTCCTTGGAGGCTCGGATAACTTACGCTTATGCTTGTCTTTGCTATTGGGCTCGCATTTGCGCATGGGCCTTATTTCTTGCCGTTCATTTTCGGACAGCCAATTGGTATTGGCGAACAAGCTATCTAAAGCAGCCGAAAATCTTGCGTATTGTGCTTCGAGCGATAGCTCTCGAAGATAGTAGAAGCGAGCCTGTGCATTCTCTTTAGGAGAGCCGGACATTATTTGCGAATATAATCTATGAAGTGCCTCGACGAATTG
>MWDY01000273.1 GCA_002070755.1 Spirochaetes bacterium ADurb.Bin110
AGAGAATAAAAAGAGGCATGAATTGAATAATAATGTTGTATTACAGATGCGCCATATCGCGATGAAGTTCGATGGTGTACAGGTGCTTGATGATGTGAATTTTACCCTGCGATCTGGAGAAGTGCAGGCCTTAGTGGGAGAGAATGGCGCTGGCAAATCAACATTGATGAAGATATTGATAGGAATGCACCAGCCCACTGCCGGGGAGATCGAATGCAAAGGCAATGTTGTGCGGTTTCGGAATATCAAAGATTCCCAAGCAAACGGCATATCGATGATATTTCAAGAATTCAATCAGGTAAAGCATCTGACCGTAATGGAAAACATCTATCTAGGACGCGAACCTTTAACTAAAGCAGGGCTCATGGATTACAAAGCAATGTTTAAACAATCCAAGCAATTGCTTGAAAGCATGGGTGTCGAGATTAGCCCCAATATGTATGTAAGAGAGCTCACAGTGGCAAAGCAGCAGCTTGTAGAGATAGCAAAAGCCTTATCAAATAAGGCTGAAATCCTAATCATGGACGAACCGACATCTGCACTGAGCAATAAAGAAATAGAGCATTTGATGAACATGATAGGAATGCTCAAGAGAGCTGGGAAATCGATAATATTCATCTCTCATAAATTGGAGGAAATATATAGGATATGTGATTATGTCACGGTATTGAGAGATGGGAAGCATATCTATTCTGGTTTGCTAAATGGCTTAGACGAAAAAGACTTAATAAAAATGATGGTAGATCGTGAAATTACAGAGATGTATCCAAAAGAAAAGGTAAATGCCAAGGATATTGTACTGGAGGTTAAAGGTCTAGCACGCAATCATGAATTCCAAAATATAAATTTTGAGGTCAGAGAGGGTGAAATTTTGGGGTTGGCGGGCTTGATGGGCGCTGGAAGGACCGAAGTAATAGAGACGATTATGGGGATTCGGAAGGCCGATAGTGGGGAAATCTTCATTAGAGGAAAGAGAATTCGGAATAGATTAGCTGCCGATGCAATAAAAAATGGCATCCTTATGGCACCGGAAGATCGGAAAAAGAACGGATTAGTTCTTAAGCTAACCGTAAAGGACAATTTGCTAATGTCAGCTCTCAGGAAGTGCGTAAAAGCAGGCTATATCAGACATAATCTCGAAAAGCAGTATGCCGAATACTATATTAAAGAACTAAACATAAGAGGAACATTGAATCAAATATGTTCAACGCTTTCTGGGGGTAATCAACAGAAAATAGTGCTAGGTAGAGTTCTGAATGCAGATCCGGATCTAATAATTCTGGATGAACCGACAAGAGGGATAGATGTAAAGACAAAAAGCGAGATACACAAATTGATGTCGGATCTAGCAAAGCGAGGAAAAGCCATACTTATGGTTTCTTCGGAAATGGGTGAAATATTGGGAATGAGCGATCGAATAGTTGTATTGCATGAAGGAGAGCAAATGATCACGCTAAAACGAGAAGAAGCAGATGCTAATATCATTATGCAATATGCGATGGGCAAAAAAGAAGTATTGGTGGTATAAAAATGGGCAAAATCGGAAAATGGCCAAAAAAAGAGCGAGCAATGCGCAACATTGGCAACTATGGGATAATAATAGTATTCCTTATCATAGTGGTCTTGTTGTCCATAGCAGCACCGACCTTCATGACATATAGCAACATAATAACAATACTTAGGCAGGTTTCATGCATAGGAATAGCCACTATTGGAGTAGGAATTTTAATCATCATGAATTGCATCGATCTTTCGATTGGATCGATGTTTGCATTATCTGGCATAACAGCTGGCCTCATGGTATCTACGGGTAAGGAAGGATTGGCTCTACCAGCTATAATTGGAATAATTGTCGGAATCGCAACAGGAGTTGTGGTTGGGCTTTTCAATGGAATAATAATTGCAAAAGGCAAAATACCCCCCTTTATAGTGACAATGGGCTCGATGTCGATAACTAGAGGTTTGGCGCTGATATTGGCTCACGGAATGCCTGTAGGAAGCTTTCCTGATAGTTTTACATATCTTGGAACTGCATCGATCGATTCAAATAATCTGGTTCCTTGGTCGGTTTTGATATTTCTTTCGGTGATTCTCTTGATGGATTTTTTAATGAAACGCCGACCTCTAGGACGGTATATATATGCAATAGGAGGGAATGAAGAAGCAGCAATGGCTGCAGGAATCGATACTGCAAGAATAAAAATAAAAGCCTACTTATTAGAGGGTGGGCTTGTGGGAATCGGAGCAACACTATTGGCTTCACGCCTTAAGTCAGCAGCGCCTGCTCTGGGAAGTGGATATGAGCTCGATGCAATTGCTGGTGCAATTATTGGGGGAGTAAGTTTTTTAGGCGGAATTGGAAATGTATGGGGAATGGTGCTTGGAGCAGTTATGATAGGTGTAATCAATAATGGTATGGATCTCTTGGGTGTGCAGGCTTTCTATAAGCAAATCGTCAAGGGAACGATCATCATTATTGCAGTACTTGTTGATAGAAAAAGGGCTGGTAGAGCATAGAGTTGGTTTTTGGATAAACACTCATGCATCGAAGTATTCCTAGGGGGCAGTGTGAGCAAATATAGCCTATTGACAGTCATTTCTGGATGGCAGGTATACTGCAACCAGGTTGTACGATATGCAACCAAAAGGAAGTAAAATAAATCTATGGCTGAAATACAATCGTTGGCTCGT
>MWDY01000274.1 GCA_002070755.1 Spirochaetes bacterium ADurb.Bin110
CTCTGAAGAGGAAGCTCGAGAAGGCAAAGTTCTCAACAGTTGGGATGGAACAATATCTTTCCCAGATAAGAAATAGCCTTTCGGCATATCAATTTCTATTTCTGTAGGTGTATTGCCTGCCAGACTCGCTCTGGTGTTAATGGCAGATCCCGTATTGTAGTACCGATCGCTTCACTGACTGCAGATGCCACAGCAGAAGAAACACATAGAAGCGCTCCTTCACTCATCCCTTTTGCTCCATAAGGGCCAGGTCCATCCAGATTTTCTACTGTTTCGCTAAGGAATTCTTTTGGTAGATCCATTGTTGTTGGAATTTTATAATCAGCAGCACCAAGATTGCGAATTCGGCCTTTTTCGTCGAATATATAGTGCTCCATGAGAGTATGACCTAATGCCTGAACTGCTGCACCCTCATCTTGCATGTGCACTTGCATGGAATTGATCGATTTACCGACATCAGATACTGTCGCATAACGCGCGATAATGATATCTCCTGTTTTTTCATCGACTTCAATATCTACCGCAGTACAATTGAATTCATAGAAACAAGCCGATCCTCCCAGCGGGTGATTCTTTTCCCCCTCTTTTCTTTCCTCACCAACGCCAATGATTTCTCCACCAAGGCTGCCAAGCACAGTTTTGATTATCTTTGGGATCTCCTCTTCATGGTCTGGGAATTTGACTATTCCATGATCAATTGAGATTTGCGATTCTTCTATTTGGTAAGCTCTTGCCAGTTTTATCTTAAGTTGAGAATGAATGGAGTAACAGGCTTTCAATATAGAGTTTCCCATCAAAACAGTAGAACGGCTTGCTGAGGTCTGCTGATCATAGAGCACAGTCGCTGTATCTCCCATTACAACCTGTATATTCTCGTAGGGGACTCCAAGCTCTTCAGAGACAATCTGCGCAAAGACAGATCGCGCACCTTGCCCCATATCTGAAGTACCGCAAGCAAGAATGGCACTTCCATCAGCCAAAAGTCTGACAAGAGAATAAGAGAGGCCTGTGGTAGGTCCCAATTTTATGCCAACAGCTATTCCTCTATGATGAGAGGGGTCGGGGGGTTTGTTCCAACCGATCAATTCGGCTGCTTTAATAACAGTCTGCTGCCAATCTCCATCGGCAGGCTTATCGTAGGGGATAAATCTATCGCCTTTTTTGGCGAGATTTCGTAAGCGAATCTCCAGCCTATCGATACCAAGTAAACGAGCAGCTTCATCGATATTTGATTCGACTGCCCAATTGATCTCGGGGTTGCCAAATCCACGGAAAGCCGTAGCTGGAGATGTATGCGAAAGTATACTTCTCGCAAGAATCCGCACTGCTGGCGTATTGTATGGACCGGCACCTGCATAGCTTCCTTTGCCTACAACACGGTCAGCTATGTCTACATAGGCTCCTAAAAGATAGTTGGCGATGATATCCTGGAAAATAATCCTGCCATGCTTACTAAAACCTGTTCGGATATGCGTTTCACAGGAAGTTCGCCGCACTGCCTGGAATGATTCTTCGAGAGTGAGCACAAGTCGAACAGGCCTTCCTAATTTGAGAGCAGCAAAGGCAAGAGCTGGTTCATATTTTGTATGCTGTTTACCGCCAAATCCGCCACCTGGATCAGGAGCAAAGACGCGCACTTTTGAAAGAGGAAGCTTTAATAACTTTGCGATGATTTTTTGTAGCCAATATGGATGCTGAATCGTACTCCATATTGCAATACCATCCTTATCGGGCGCTGCAATGAAAGCATGAGGTTCGATACAGAAATGGGTCACCATAGGAAAGGAATAGGTATTCTCGACAACAATATCCGCCTTAGATTCGTCGATCTCTCCCCAGCCATAACGATGTTCATTGAAGACATTTGTATTGGATTTTGGATCGTTTGGCCGCAAAAATGGATCCATAACAAGAGGAGCCGAAGGGTCAAGTGCCTTCTCAACAGAGAAAATTGCAGGCAATTCTTTGTATTGGACATGCACAAGACAAGCCGCTTGCTTGGCAGCCTCAATGGTTTCGGCTACCACTAACGCAACAGGCTCGCCATGAAATTTTACTTCTTTATCTGCTAGTACTGGTCGATCTTCAATTTGCGGCCCAAATCTTGGCACAGGGTGAGGAAGATCATTGGCGGTCATAACTAGAAGAACCCCGTCGACTTTTTGTGCTTCACTGATGTCGATGGATAAAATCTTTGCGTGTGCAGAATCGATTGTCACGAGTTTAGACTCTAGCATGCTAGGCAGCTTGATATCCGCAACATATTTTTGCTGCCCGGTTACCCTTTCAAGACCGCCGCTTCTGGCAAGAGGAGAGCCAACTGTCTTAAAATTCATTTTTCTCCTCCATTCTTTTCAGAGACAGAAATTACCGCATCGATTATTCTTTCATAACAACCGCATCGGCAGAGATTTCCCGCCATGCCTTCTTCCACTTCCTCACGTGAGGGATGAGGGTTGTGCGAAAGCAAGTATGTTGCGCTTATGAGCTGTCCCGGCGTACAAAAACCACATTGCACTGCGCCTTTTTCAAGAAAAGCTTCTTGGAGATCATTCAGATGACCATCTTGCGAAAGTCCTTCCGCAGTTAGAATGGTAGCTCCATCTGCCTCTGCAGCGAGCATGAGACAAGAATCTACAGCCCTCCCATTTACAAGGACTGTACAAGCTCCACATTCACCGATACTACAACATTCTTTTGTGGCGGTAAAATCCAGTTTTTCCCGCAGCAAATCTAGTAGACGCATCGATGGAGAAACCTCTAGCCTATAATTTCTATTGTCAATATTAATCTCGATGGGAATAGGTTTCGCCATTCTATAATCCTCCTTCATCCAATCTAGAAATGGCCAGTTCGAGAGCCTCTTTGCCAAGAACTCTGAGCATGGCCAATCGATATGCTGGACTTGCGCGCATTGAAGTCTTCGATGGATTTGCTTGCGAGAACATCGATTCGAATACAATTGCTTTGCTTTCTTCAGAAGCTTTCCTATCGACAAGCACTCCACTTTCATCTACTACGAGCATAGGTCGAGGACCAACGCTTCCATAGGAGAGCCTTACGATACCCGTCTCTTCTACACCGCAACAGAGAGTGACCGATGCCAAGTCGTGACCTCGCCGCCTTGTGCGCCGAACATGGGCTGCTCCCATCTTCTTCTGAGGAATAGGCAATTCAAGAAAAGTAACGAATTCATCTTCTTGAAGGATAGTGACACCTGAGCGGACAAAGAATTCATTTAGTGGAATGTGGCGTATCCCTTTTGGACCTATGGCTACAACCTCCGCTCCATATACAAGCAGGGGAGGCGCACTATCAGCTGCAGGAGAAGCATTACAAATATTTCCAATGAGCGTCGCTCTATTGCGAATCTGTACGGAACCAATAACTTTTGCTGCATCGATAAGAGCAGGAAAATATCGGTTGATAAGCTCATTCATAATAAGGTCGGACATAGTAACTGTAGCGCTTATTGATACAATGCCATTTTTCTGCTGAATGCCAGTTTGAAGCTCAGGAATATGCTTCAAATCTAATATGAATAAAGGCTTGATTTCATTATTGCGAAGCTGAATGAGAAGATCGGTTCCTCCTGCAAGCATGCGGGTTTCGGAACCATGCGCCTTTAGGAAATCAACTGCATCAGAGACGCTTATAGGTCGAATATACTCGAAGTCGAACATCTGATCTTTCTTTCCTCCTTATTGCTGCTTTGTGGTTCCTTATGGTGCAAGACTTGAGTATCTCATTGTTGAATTGATTTTATAAGAGATCTGCTGAGCTGTAGTATTCTTGTTTTCCATTATCTACATAGCATGACTATAACATATAGACCATGATAATCGATGATCGATTGTTTTAATAATATCATGCAATATCTCTCATGTCAACTAACAGTGTGCACGACAAATTTGTGCAAAGATAGCTAAGCAGCATTTCTTCGAGCCCAGTAATCTTCATCGTGGTGACTAAGTCTATTGCACCGGAGCGCAATAATGGCATTGGCACCTTCGACAGTCCAATGCATCCCTGATCGTTTAAGCCTGATTCCTATCGCTACTTTACAGCCAGCCTCTTCTACGCCACTAGAGACGCAGAGCCCAAGACTACGAAAGAGCGGGTAGCACATTCTCTCTCGATTCGTCTCAAGATAGCCTATACAGGTAGTAACCTCAGGATGCTGATCCTCAAAGGCAGTAAGTGCTCCGATGAGCTCATCAATGGCTCCCTTTTCTAAGAGTTCTC
>MWDY01000275.1 GCA_002070755.1 Spirochaetes bacterium ADurb.Bin110
CTTACTGCATGCCTTATTCCCTTTTAAGTTCGTTGTGCATCTGCATCCGGCGCTGGTAAATGGTCTACTATGTTCGACCGAAGCTCTCGAAAAGACACCTGAGCTATTTGGAGAAGAAGCTGAAGTTCTCCCTTATACCACGCCTGGATATACTCTTGCAGAGAGAGTCCGAACATTATTTAGAATACGCAAATCCATGGGCAAAGGCCCAATTAGAATACTTTTCTTGCAGAATCATGGAGTATTCGTAGCTGCAGATAATGCTGATGAGATAGATGATCTATATAGGTATATTTTTAATACTCTAGAAAAATGTGTGAAGCCGTTGCCGGTGGATGATGATTCTTATTCTATAGTAGGCAAGGCTAAGAATAATACTCTGTCAGAGAAGATGAAAATAGCGATGGAAGCGATGTCCTCGGAATTTAACGTAAGATTTTTCTTTACGTCAAATTCGCTTTTGGATTATTTTCTAGGCTCAAACGAGGCTTTTGAACCACTTAGCCAAGCCTTCACACCCGATCACATTGTCTATGCTGGCGCTTGGCCTCTTTTTCTCAGCCAATCAGCGGCCAGCGACCCCGAATACCTCAGATCAACAATACATGAATACATCGCTGACCATGATGAGCTACCAAAGATCCTCGCTATCCCAAAAATTGGAGTTGTAGGCCTAGGAAAAGACGACAAGGCCGCCGAACGCGCCTGCCTTCTCTTTCAGGATGCAGCAAAAATCGCTTGGTATGCTCGGTCATTTGGAGGCGTTCATCCGATGGAACAAAAAGATGTGGATTTTATCCGAGGTTGGGAAGTAGAAAAATTCCGGTCAGGGGTAGCTGCCAGCGGGCTTACCACTCCTTCTTCGGAAAGTGCTCCTATACTAAAAAATTGATCTCTAACTATGAAAGGAGGAGAATTCAATGCCCAGAACAGAGCAAGAATATAAGGCAGCACGAGAAATATATGCTGAACTTGGCATCGATACCGATCAAGCCATAGAGACTCTTACCTCTATACCACTATCCATCCATTGCTGGCAGGGAGACGATGTAATAGGCTTCGACGGAGCTACATCGCTCTCTGGCGGCATACTCTCCACAGGAAGTTATCCAGGTCGAGCGCGGAATGCCGAAGAGCTGCGGTCAGACGCAGCCTTTGCCTTTAGCCTTATACCTGGGAAAAAACGCTTTAACCTACATGCCATGTATGCAGAGACAGGCGGTGCTAAAGTAGATCGTTGCGATATTGAACCGCGCCACTATGAAGGTTGGATGGAATGGGCCAAACAACAGCATATCGGCCTGGATTTCAATCCAACTTTCTTTTCTCATCCTCTTGCAGAAAGCGGCTGGACTCTTGCTCATCCAGATAATAGTATTCGAGATTTCTGGATTCGGCATGGCAAGGCAAGCAGACGCATAGCCCAGTCGATCGCCGATACACTCAAGGATCATGTCGTCAATAATCTCTGGGTACCCGATGGTTACAAAGATATGCCCGCCGATCGCCTAGGTCCGCGCCTAAGGCTCAAAGAGTCTCTCGATGCAATATATTCCGAAAAACTACCAAACGACCGTGTGCTCGACAGCGTAGAATCCAAACTCTTTGGTATAGGCTCAGAAGCCTATGTAGCAGGTTCCCACGAATTCTATCTGGGCTATGCGTCCCAAAAAGCCATTGGTCTATGCTACGATATGGGCCACTTCCACCCCACCGAAAACATAGCGGACAAGATTTCTTCGACTCTTCTGTATGTGCCTTACCTGATTATCCACTTGAGCAGGGGATTGCGTTGGGACTCAGATCACATAGTCGTCTGGAATGATTCGCTCACAGATGTCTGTAGAGAAATTGTCAGGATGCATGTCTGGGAAAGAGTCCATCTTGCTCTCGATTACTTTGATTCGAGCGTCAACCGCATCTCAGCATGGATCAATGGCGCACGCAGCACCCAAAGAGCTCTCCTCTATGCTTTTCTCGAGCCTATAGAACCGATGCGCGCTGCAGAAGAACAAGGTGACTTTGGAACAAGGCTCTCCTATATCGAAGAATCCAAGTCTCTGCCTTTTAGTGCTGTATGGCACCATTATTGCGAGACACAAAATGTCCCTTATGGTCCTAGTTGGCTCGAAGACGTAAAAGATTATGAGAAGAGAGTATTAGCGAAAAGACCATAGTTTTAGAGAAATAGATAATCCTAAATCGCCAAACCTATACAGATATTCTCATTCTTGACTAATCGTATCAAAAACCTAGATATTATAATGTAAAGGGTAGAAAACGAAGGCATGGCAAACCAAGAGAATATCGATATAAAAGAGAAAAGGTATTCAACATCTAATCCTGAAATATTAGAACAGAATTGCCCCTCGACTTCTAAGACTGACAATTTCGATATCGAAAATGAAATAAATGGAAATAGATATGCAGAAATCGTCACCCAGAGCAATAAGCCGCTTTTTGCCTTTCTGCGCTTTTCCATTAGAGAAGATCTAAGATTCATGCTGCCTCGCATTATCATGCGAACAGCAAAAACCATGCGTCGAATTCCACGAACATTCATCATCAAAACCGAAAAAGAACTCGAGCATTATGTGTTTGAGACTATTACTTTATGGGCACGTAGCATAACAAAAATTACAAAAATGGATCTCGAGGTGAGAGGCGCAGAAAAAATCATTCCCGATAGGACCTATCTTTTTGCTTCTAATCATCGATCGCCTGCGGATATACCTATTCTCTTCGTTTGCATCCCACAACCCGCTGCTTTTGTTGCTAATGACCTATTTAGAAAGATACCCGCTCTCTCTTATTGGATGCGCGCAAGCGGCTCGGTCTTTGTCGATCAAGGTAATCCACAATCAGAAGTACGCGCCCTGAAAGTCATGGAAAAGCGGCTAAAGAAGGGCCGAAGCCTCATATTATTCCCTGAGGGACATATGCACCAAGGCAAAGGAATCGGCGAGTTCAGCCGAGGTGGACTATTTGCAGCAGTTCTATGCGGCGTCCCCATCGTACCCATATGTACCTATGGAACGGAAAAAGTCATGCGTCCTGGCAGTTTTCATATCAATCCATATCGCCATGTTGTTGTAGAATTCGGTGACCCCATTGAGACCAAAAATCTAGGTAGAGCAGACAAAAAACGCATCCACCTTGTAGTCTATGACATCATAAAAAACATGAGAACAGCTCTCGAACAGGAGTTCTCGCCCTCAAAAAAGAAAATTTGAGCCTAGCATACCCCAAACAAGTACAGTCAGTTATCCCTCGAGATCTGTCCCGTGAGAAGCCCTCTCACGCTCTCGAAGCGACTTGAGAAAACTCTCAACATATTGCCGGGCAATATCTTTGCAACCAAGACCAATCGCAATTGCAACTCCAAGTGCTACAGAACCAATAAGCAATAAAAGAAGGACATTCACAATTGATTCAAATCCTAGCTGTTCGACGACCATGATGACGACAATGATATAACCCACAACTCTAATTAGTCTCTTAACCAGTGTTGCTGAAGTGAGACCTGCATTGCTCATTATCGTCATCACGAAATTTGAAAGAAAATTTGCGATAAAGATGCCAATCGTCGCGGTGATTATAGTGGCTAGAATCGATGGAATCGCGCCGTAGAGCCAAGATGAAATTGTCTCTGCGGCCCTTTTATCAAGTACTGATGCAGCTTCTGCTAAAGCAAATAGCATTACAATCCAATATAGAAAAACACCAATCAGCTTTGAGGCAGAATATCTAACATTTCCTTTACGCAAGAATTCCTTGATACCGATCTTCTCCGAAAGCACATCGAACTTGAGCCAAGCCAGAACTATTGGCACGATGATCTTAAGAAGCTTCGCAATTGCCCACCCAACCAACAGAATGAGTATTGCCCCAATCCCTGATGGCAAATTGCCGATCCATTGTTCTATTTCAATTATAATTTCATTCACTCAATTTTCCTCCATTAAGAGCCCTTCTCAGCCCTCGGTGACAAGACGGTGGAGTTCTTCTACCGACATACCTTCGATGCCAAGAGAACGTACTGTGCGCCCATTAGCTCTATAGTCCTGGCCAAGCATCAGATTCGCAAGATCTATGATGAGGTTTATTGCTGGAGTTTCGATACCATAATTAGCAGCTATACTTGCCATAGGTACAAGGCTCATGGGTACATCTTCCCATATATAGCGATGATCGATAGAACGTGGCGCTTTTATGCCAGCATAAGCTATGGTAGAACGAATCGCGGTACATAGATCATCTCCTGCTGAATCGTAGGTGAGATAGAGCCATTCCCTTGCTGAGACTGTCCGTATCCCTAGAGCTCGTGCTAATGCAAGTCTTTCATCGTCTATTGCTTGGAGTACCCTAGCCACTGATGGTGAAATGCCTTGAAGATAATACTCGAAATCTCCACCTGTGGATTCGATCCATCCTGCATTTAGAAGGGTCAGAGCAGGATGAAATACAGCCCCAATATTCTCGAGGCTCGTTGCTAGAACATTGCTCCCTGCAATGAACTGGGGAAAAGCCAGATCGATCACTTTCAGCACAACTGGTGTGAGAAACGAAGGCAGTGCACTGACGGGCACTCCATTCTTGATGCTAAAAATATGGGCTCTATTGCGAGTGATCATCCGCGAAGCATAAACGAATGTCTGGGCTTCCACTACTACAACACGAGCCTTGCATTTTTGGCGCTGGAGCTCGGCTCTGAATTCCAATGCTCCTCCAGTCCTTCCAGGATTGAGCACAACAATCTGACCGTCCTTTAAGAAAGGCGCCATCAATGCAGCTAGATTATAGTGCGCAGTCGAGGGAGTAACTATCATTATGACATCCGCACCTTCTAGAGCTTCCCCAATATTGGCGCTTGCCAGGCGCACTGACCCAAAGCCAGTTACTACTCCTTCGATATCGATGCCTCCATACCAACGAATCGCATTGAGATGCTCATCGGTTCGATTATACATCTGGACTGGAAAGCCTATAATTCCTAGATGGCCTGCCATGGCGATACCGCCATTGCCCGCCCCCACTACGCACCAAACCATCTTTTTCCCTTTAGCAGCAACACGATCGAGTTGTGCTATAACGCCCTCCCAATCAGTGTCTTTCACCATAGTGCTCCTTTTGCCCACCTCCGCTCCCACTTACCTGCCGGCTTGAGTCAGCATTACTTGAAATCGAAGGCAAAAAACCCATCTCTTCGAGGTTCTTTGCAATCCCAAAGAGCCGCTGACTTACTGAAAGGGGCTTGCCTTCCCTATCTACTACATTAACGCCTCCATGCAGAAACTGCACGGACTGATTAACTGCCGCTTCGAATTCATCTTTACAAGCAATGAGCCAAGGAAGAGGAAAAACGCCGGATTTTAGCATTGAATAAAAACCGCGTGGACTGTATGCATTAAGAATCGTAGCTTCAATGAATTTGATCATCTGCTTAGCCTCATTGAACAAATTCTGTGTTCGAGACTCGATCATCTCTGACTTGCCATATTCTGGCATATCGCCTTTCTTTTTTAAGCGGCGATATTCAGAGAGGGCATGCCTAGTAATTTGCACCGATTCCTCCACTACTGGAGGATCGGCAAGCCTTACGCCTTCCGAATAACTCACCACATGAATTATCTGTGGGCTTGCTGGACTATCTGGCTCAATGTCATCCATGAGCATAGTTACCGCAGCGAGTTGAGCCCGAGCCTTTTCTAAATCAGACGAAAAGTAGTCTAGCCCTCCCCGAGGCTGCAGAATTACGGAAAAATTGGGTCCTTCAAGCTCGCGAACAAGCATGCGCAAGGCACGCGCCTTGGCAATATCTTGGATTCCCCAGGTATATTTAGGCGTATTAAGCATAATCTGAAGGATCAAAGTGCGAATCCCCTGCGCCTTTGCTGCCTTAGCTGCAACATAACCAGATACAATGTAGCTTACATCATCACATCCACGAAAAGCAAACTGATGCGGCACATTTGGTTCCATGGGTTTACCGCTCGATGCGATATGACGCAGAGCCTCGAAATGCTCTTCGAGATTCTGCAAGACGGTGTTCTCTCCTCGGCCATCGAGCTGAGAAAACCACCAAAAAGAAAGGGCATGCCAGCAAATGTCCAGAGCTTCTTCATGCATTCTTGTCATGTCTGGCACATGTTTTGTTCCTGCATAGGTGCGGATAAACATAGGCCGCCCAGCTTCCCAGACTTGGCGATATTCCGCTGCACTGTTGATAGGCACACCGCCACCGTTCGGAAGGCCTGTCCAATCTTCTCCAAAATGACTCTGGGTTAGCTGAGAACTTCCAATAGAGAGAACATCTAGAAGCCTTCCTTTCGCTAGTTGCTTTGTCCAGTCGAGAAATAGTGCAACTGCTTGCTCACGATCCTCTGCATAAGGGCCTACATGGGCTCGCATTAGCGGAGGAAATCCATGGTTAATGCCATGATGTACGCGATCCAGTACTTGCTCTCCCCAGAGGCCGAATCTTTTGGAATCAGAACGATCGATAGGTTTTACTTCTAAATATTTTCTATTTTCAATGATTTCGCGGCCAAGCTCTAAACGCGCCTTGTCGTAAGCGAGCTCCACGCTCGCTTGCTCGGGCATAAGGTGGGCTGGCAAGCCTACCTTTCCCAGCACCTCTTCATAGGACTCATCGCCCTGAAATGTTGCGTCCACAATGGGCACCCGCTCTGCCGCCCGCCTGCAGGCGGGCGGCAGCCCGGCAAACCACAGAGCAACGATTGGGCCGCCTTCGCTTGCCATAAGCCCGAGGCGCCGAAGGCGCTCGACAAGGCGCGCAAAAACCTCGACCCCACGTTCAGGATCGAGTCGATATGAATAGCCTAAGATATCGATATGTCTATCGCGTATCCATCTAATTAAAACATCCAATGATCTATCATTAGATATTGTGTCAATCTCTTTGTTAACATCGTCGCCAGCAATCTCCACTCTTATGCCACAATCTCGCAACATCTGTGCAAACGACAGAATGCCAAGCGTATGTGCATCTATCGCAGGCTTTACAAGGCCGACTACATCAGTCTGCTTTACTCTGTACATCTTAGAATCTCCTCTGTTCTCGTCATTAGCAGCACCCTTTTTGGCATAATTATAAAGAGTACCTTACTAAACCTCGAATTTTGTCCCTCTAAGCAGAGCATGCGCCTCCTTTGGAAAAGCTTGGGCTAATTGCCCTTCAGCCCTTAGTCGTCTATATCCAGCCGCGACAATTCCCACTAAGTATTGATCCTGCGATAAACCAGCAAACTGAGCCGCTCCACCAAACCATTGATCGGGTATCATCGGTTGACCGTTGATTTCTATCGCCCAAAACTCTCCATTAGCATAGATAAAATCACCGCGTGCGTAGTCTCGCACCCCAGCAACAGCAAAAGCTCTTTTCGCAATAGGCAGAAATGAAGCGGCCATATCAGCTTCGAGCGGATTTACGATTGTCCCTTTCTTGTCTTTATCGCGAGTCGTTATGATATGAAATCGTTTTGGCTCTAAAAGAGATACTTGTGCAGGCATGAATTCCATGCCTAAAACCCCTCCGATCATAGCGCAGGTAATCTCCATAAAATCAACATAAGCCCCAAGATAATTCTCTACTATAATGATTCCTCCGAATTGAATGCGCATTTTATCAAGAGCCTCACGGAGCTCAGCTTCATTCCAAACGATGCTGCTTTCATCTATACCTCTAGAATTGCCAAGGTTTTCTGGCTTTAGGATATAGGGAAAGGCGTTTAATGATAAAAGCCTCTTCATATCCTCACTGCATTTATTCTGTTCTTCTCGAACAAGACCAAAGGCAGGCGTCCTTATTCCATCTCTTTGCCATCTATTCTTGAGCGATCCCTTGGAAAGAGCCAGGTCAATCGCTATAGAATCTGAGCCAATATAATTGACACTATTCTCTTCGAACCATGCATGTACGTTATGCGATATATTATTGCCATTTTCATATAAATGATCTATTCCACAAAGCACAAGATCTGGCTCATAATTATTTAAGCTCAATTTGATATCATCAATGTTCTCTGCATAAGAGAAAAAAGCCTTAAAACCAGCATTCTTATAGATTTCAACCATCCGTAAGTATCTTGCATTGCGCTCTGCGGCAAGACTCTGATCGGAGCTTTTTTTCATGATTATTAGCAATCTCATCTGACCCTCTGTTTCAATTCTGAATTTTTTCAAATTCTGCACATAAATATGTAACACAATTTTAGGAATTTAGCCAATTTATGCTTTGCTTGTATCGAAAATCCTCTAAACTTTCGGGATATATGCCAATTTCAAGATAAATAAAGGCGAATATTAAATTTGCTATTATGATATAATAGGCAAAGATGATAGCTAATAATGAACGACAGGAAGAGCGCGATTTTATGGTTCGCTTCCAGATTGCGGCACGTGGTATAAGAGATAAGCGGGTCATTGATGCGATGCGCCGTATTCCTCGTCATCTCTTTGTGCCATCGTCCTACCAAGTCGAAGCCTACGAAGATTATCCTTTGCCGATAGGCTCGAGTCAGACCATTTCTCAGCCATTTATTGTGGCCTTTATGGCCGAGGCGCTGATGCTCAAGGGAGATGAGCGAGTTCTAGAAATAGGTACAGGCTCGGGATATCAGACCGCAGTGCTCTCCTTGCTTGCAAAAGAAGTCTATAGTATCGAGCGGATAGCTGTTCTCTTAGATAGTGCACGAACTATCCTCGAATCCCTTGAGATATCAAATGTCGAGCTTCGTCTGGCAGATGGTTTCTATGGATGGAAAGAGAAAGCTCCCTTTGATGCTATAATATTGAGCGCTGCGCCATTCGATATTCCGAGCGCTCTATTGGAACAGCTAGCAGATGGCGGCAGGCTTGTAGGGCCAGTTGGGCCTCTCGGAGCACAGAGTCTCGTAAGGATTACGAGGCGTGGTCAACACTTCGACAGCGAGGCTCTCTTGGATGTTGCCTTTGTGCCCATGCGCTCCGGCTTGAGCGAAGCTTAATGCGAGAATGCCTCTTCAAAAATGCTTCTCGAATAGTGTAATATCTATGTTGAATTTGATATGCTGGTTTCGATTACCTAATCATAGAACCAAGGTTGAAAAACAATAGGAATAATTATTCACCTAACATCGTATATTGGAGAGAATTATGTTTGCACAGAATTTGACATTTCCTCATTTCGAAGAGCAGATAAAGAAGATCGACACTATTGTCATCCCAACTGGTAGCTTTGAGGCGCATGGCAGGCACTGTCCTCTAGGAACAGATATTATTATCCCGGAGCGTCTTTGCAAGGATCTGGAATCTGCTATTGGAGACCGAATCCTTATCGCTCCTTCTATAAATTATGGTTACACACCGCTCTTAAATGCTTTTCCTGGAACCATTCATCTTCCCGCAGAGCTTCTCATATCTATCTATTCCGAAGTAGCAAAAGGTTATGTAAGCTGGGGCGCTAAAAATATCGTGTTTATGAATGGACACGGAGGCAATATTCCAATGTTGACCGTTGCCTGCGACAAAATAGCCAAAGCAGGAGCCTCGGCAATGGTAATCAGTTGGTGGGCGACATTCTCTAAGGAGATACTCGGTATTTGCAGTTCTCAAGGCCACGCGGGAGAAGACGAGACTTCGGTTATTATGGCGATCGATGCCACTTTGGTCGACAGGCAATCTAGAAGCGCCCATATGAAGAAGGCATTTTCTCTTCCATTAGCTATGCCTGATCAAGTCGCGGAGCGCTATCCAAATGCCATGAATGGAGATTCACTTCTCGCAACAAAAGAAAAGGGAGAGCGCCTTCTGGCTATGATACTCGAAAAGAACATCGAATACATTAATCGCTTGCGCAGAAAAGATCTGCTAGTGCCTATCGAGGTTGGCTAAGATATATTTTATCGCCAGCCCTTGCTTCGGTGCGAATCCTAATCTTCTTTCAATAATATATCCTGAATATATATCAAAATAGGACGAATTCAGTCAGTCGCTTCTTTGAAAACCCTAGCAAAATTCCTATATGCAATTTTCTCGATTTGATAGGAAGAAAAGCCAGATTTCCCTAGTTCTTCGATTATTGCGCAAGCCTTCGATGCGTCTTCTAGGCCTCTAACTGGAGGGTATTCTTCTTGCGTATATAGATATTCACAGAAATGCAGGCCAAGCCCGACATGATCTTCGCCGGCTACATCGATCATATGCCGCAGATGATGCATGTATCGCTCGAGCGAATGATTGGCTCTATCTTTTATGTCAGCCAATGCGGCTGGGCTTGTCATACAGCCCATCAAACCACCATGCTCCGCTATATTGCGTATATCTTTATCTGAGAGGTTTCTGCCATTGTCATATACTTCTGCGCTCGATGTATGGGATAGCATGACAGGCTTCTTAGAACACGAAAGGATATCTAGCCTGGTCATAGGGCTTGCGTGCGCCAGATCTATAAGAATTCCCATTTCATTCATAAGGCCCACTGCTTCTCGTCCCACTTCTGTCAAACCAAGAGGATTCTCAGATCTAGGGCTCCCATCTAGATCGAAAGCTCCAGTTCCAAATGCATTGCTATCGTTATGGGTGAGCATCGCAATTCGAAGACCGGCTTCCATATATAATCTTCTCAGCCATGAAAGATCACCATTCGCCGCACGCAACCCTTCATAACATAATATTCCAACCCATAGCCCATCTCTAATTGAATTATCGAGCTCTTGAGAAGATGTCGCTATGAGATACGAGTCATCTTTACATGACCGCAATAGCTTAGTCAGGGCTATAAATTCTTCGAAGTTCTTTGACTCCGCGAATTCTCCAGCCATGCGACAATCTACCAAAACAGCGCCCTGGATACCTCCACTTCTCATTCTATTTATATGCTGCTTGAATCTCTTAAGCACTGCATTCTCATCGGAGATGTCTTCCCTTCGCACAATATCCATGATGATGTCACCATGCATGTCAAAAATAGGTATCATAGATTTCGCCAGCTCTCCTAAGCTCAGAAATAACCATCAGACAAACATTTCGGCGCGATGGCAGGCTACAAAGCGATTTGGACAGACTTCTCTGAGAATAGGATCAGACTCGCTACAAGATGCTATGGCATAATTACAGCGAGGCGCAAAGCGGCAACCTGGTTTTGGATTTATTGGTGACACAACCTCGCTCTTTAGTATTATCCTTTCCTTTCTGGCATTGAGTCTTGGAATAGGAATAGCCGATTCCAAGGCCTTACTATAGGGATGAATTGGATGCTTAAAGAGCTCGTCCGTATTTGCTTTCTCGACTATCTGCCCCAGGTACATCACAACGATATCATCAGATATGTGCTTTACCACCGAAAGATCATGAGTAATAAAAAGATATGTTAGGTTCAAAGACTCCTGAAGATCCATTAGCAAGTTGAGTATCTGTGCTTGAATCGATACATCCAGGGCAGATACCGGTTCATCGCAGACAATGAACTGAGGTTCGAGAGCAAGTGCGCGAGCAATTCCTATCCGCTGTCTTCGACCTCCATCCAGTTCATGAGGATAGGCATCATATAATCTGTCAGCCAAACCGACGGTTTCCATGAGCGAATGAACTTTTTCCTCATATTCCTGCATATTTCTAACCTTTTTATAGATCTTGAGCGGCTCGCCGATGATCGATGAAACAGTGTGGTGAGGATTGATAGAAGAATATGGATCCTGGAAGATCATCTGCATTTTGGTGCGCAGCGTCTTCATGTCCTTCTGCGAGGCTTTTGTAATCTCAATTCCAGCATAATCGATAGAGCCTCCATCTGATTCATGAAGGCGGACAAGCAGTCTTCCAGTAGTCGATTTGCCGCAACCAGATTCGCCTACCATGCCAAGCGTCCCACCCTTTTTTATATCGAAGGAAATGTCATCCACAGCATGGAGAGTCCCCTTTGTAACATGGAAGTATTTTTTGAGGTTTCTTACTTGTAGAATAGGCAATTCAGATTGATTGTTCGACATGCGAATTCTCCTGATACTGATGGCATTTCACTAAATGGCCTTCTATAGAACTGTTTTCGGGGTGCGCTTCATGACACTTGGGCATTGCATTAGGGCATCGCGGGCTGAAATAGCATCCCTTTGGCAGATTGGTTGGATCGGGCATAAGCCCAGGTATTGGCTTGAGACGAGGAGAGCCTTCGCTATAATCAGGGAGAGATCCCAAAAGACCCTTTGTATAAGGGTGAAGCGGATTTCCAAACACCTGTTCGACCGTGCCATACTCTACAACTTCGCCTGCATACATGGTCGCTACCTCATCGCAGTTCTCAACCACCAGCCCTAATGAATGAGTAATAAACAGAACCGATGTATTGTTCGTTTTTATGAGGCCGCGCATCAAATCGAGCACCTGTGCCTGAATGGTGACATCTAACGCCGTTGTCGGCTCATCTGCCAAAAGAAGCCTGGGATTGCAGGCGAGCGAAAGTGCAATGACAACACGCTGTTTCATTCCCCCTGAAAACTGGTGGGGATATTCCCTTGCTCTGACTCCAGGTATACCGACAGTCTCGAGCATCTCCTCAGCCTTAGACCAGGCCTCAGCCTTGGAGGCCTTTTCGTGCTTAAAAATAGTCTCAGCTATCTGTTCTCCTATGGTTAGTACGGGATTAAGCGCTGTCATGGGATCCTGAAAAATCATCGCTATATCTTTCCCCCGCATCTCTCGCAGCTCCTGATTGGACATGCCGAAAATATCTGCATTGTCAAAGCGGATAGATCCAGAGATTATCTTGCCCTGGGGCGCACGGATCATATTGAGTATCGAAAGAGCCAGCGTAGTCTTACCCGCTCCTGTCTCGCCCACAAGACCTAATACTCGACCTCTCTGCATATCCAACGAAAGATTGTTTACCGCCCTGACCGTTCTTCGATTCGAATAATAATTCACATGCAAATCTTTTATTTCAAGAATTTTATCCATAATTCGTTTCCTAACGCCTGAGTTTTGGGTCTAGAGCATCGCGTAGTCCATCGCCAATTATATTGTAGGCCAAAACAGTGAGCAAAATCGCTATTCCTGGCGCAAATAGAAGATGCGGTGCGTATTGGATGAATTCTCTAGCCTCGGAGAGCATATTGCCCCATTCCGGCTTTGGCGGAAGAATTCCTAGTCCCAAAAAAGACAACCAAGAGGCCGAAAGTATCGATGAGCCTACGTTGAGCGTAGACTGAACAATAATCGGAGAAGTGATATTTGGCAGTATGTGCTTGAGCACAATGCGAAAATCTCCAGCACCTATTACGCGGGCTGCTTCTACATATTCCTGATCTTTGATCGAAATGATAGAAGCGCGAACTATTCGTATATAGCCAGGAATCAAGGATGTGCTTATAGCGATCAGCAAATTGAAAAAACTATTCCCAAGCGCAGCCACAATGGCTATCGACATCAGAATAGTCGGAATAGAAAGGATTATATCAGTAAGTCGCATAATTATTGTATCGAACAAGCCTCCCTTATATCCGGCTATAGCGCCTAAGATGCCGCCTATTACAACTGCTATTGCTACAGTCACAAAACCGATGATCATAGATATTCTCGCACCATGGACTAGCCTGCCGAGAATATCACGACCATAGTTGTCCGAACCCAGGATAAAAGTGTGCTCTATATCTTTCTCTTGAAAATAGACCGTACTGGTTTCTCCAGGCTTTAAGAGCGCATTCTCGAGCGAATTCGAAGTAACGAAATCATACGAATAGAGAACATCGGCAAAAATGGCAATAAGCGCGAATATCAGAACGAGAATCAAGCTTGCAACTGCGAGTTTGTTCCTCGAAAACTGCCTCCAGAATTGAGAGATATTCTTTGATTGCCGCTTAAAGAATCTCAAAAATGTCTGGTTACTCATTGGTTGCCTCGCACTAGTTTCTTCTTTGCCGAAAAAGTGGATTTTATGCGTGGATCGATAAATCCATAGAGAATGTCGACGGCGAGATTTATGATGGTGAATGTTATTGCAACGAAACAGACCGATCCGAGAATCTGGGGTGTGTCCTTTTGAAATATCGCATCCACCATTATCGAGCCAAGTCCAGGATATGAAAATATCTTTTCGGTTAGAACGGCTCCTCCAAGCAAGCTTCCAAACTGAAGACCCGCGACTGTAACTACTGGGATAAGAGCATTGCGTAAGGCATGCTTAAAGACCACTGTCTTTTCGTCCATACCTTTGACTCTCGCTGTCCTTATGTAATCTTGCTGCATGACATCGAGCATGGATGAACGCGTCATTCGCATGATGATAGCCATCGAATTCATGCTCAAGGTAATTATTGGTAGCACTAAAGATAGAAAATCGCGCGGATTGGCTATGGCAGGGAAAATGCGTAGGTTGTTGGCAAAAGTATAGATGAGCACCATTGCAATCCAGAATACCGGCATCGATGCTCCCAAGAGAGCAAAAACCGTAAAAATCATATCAGCCACAGAATATGGCTTTGTCGCAGATATGATTCCAATTGGAATACCCAGTATCAGTGCAAGAATAAGCGCTCCTACTGAAAGTATGAGGGTATTAGGAAAAGAACTGAGAATGAGCTCGAATATTATCCTATTCGACACATAAGATCTGCCAAGGTCTCCAAACAATAGTCCCTTATAACCAAAAATGGGGTGCTTATATCCAAAGAGAAACCTTGCATACTGTACAATGAATGGTGAATTTAACCCCATGTCCTCTCTCATCTGCTTATATGCTGCAGGCGAGGCATTTGCTCCCAACATCATTTGGGCTGGATCTGAGGGAGTAATATACATAAGAGAAAAGACGATGAATGTCACGCCTAATAGAACTGGAATAAGCATCAAAATTCGACGCATTATATATCTGAACATAACAGAACCTTTTCGGAAATATTGATCAGGAACGAATAGCGATATCGGCATTTGAAAGCATACCTGCCCCATTTATATGGAGCAGGCATGCATTTCAAATAGACTATTGAAGTTTAGTCAAAAGATGAATATCGACTAGTTTTGTCTTGAATATCGCCTCATCCAGATTACCCACTCTCGGGTGCGACGCGAACAATACGTTTTCGTATACCATTGGGAAATATGGTTTATCCGTCATGAGCTGGGTCTGCACTTTTATGTAAGCTTCTTCACGAGTCTTACGATCGAGCGAATATCGTCCAATTTGAATGTTTTTATTGACAATATCGTTGTTGTAGACCGCGCCATTCATTCCAGTACCGATAGAGTCACCGCCATAGATTATGCAGGTGTAATCAGGATCCATAGTAGGTGTGAACCAGGCGGTCACCACCATGTCATATCCATCGCCAGTCTTGCTCTGCTGTATGATCTGCGCATTCACCATTGGAACTACTTTTAACAAGTCAAAGCCAAGAGTCGTCTTGACCTGGTCTTTGACATTATTAGCAATTTTTACTCGATCTGTTACATTGCCCACCACCAAAGTGACCGATTCGGGCCCTAACTTAGCCCTGAATTCGGGCGAAAGCATGGCAAACTCGGCTTTAGCCTTTTCCTTGTTGTAGTACCAGGTCTTCTCATTGAACTCCGCAAAGGGAGTGCCCGCTGGAGCGCCTTCGACATAGCCTAGGAATCCTGGCTGCATCATTTGGTTGGCCGGCACTGCATAGCCATTGAAGATATCGACCTGCTTGATGAAAGGCACTGGATTTATCGAATAGAAAATTGCCCTTCTAAGATGAGTGGAGTCACCTTCGGTATATTGGCCAGATAAATCAAGCTTGCCGTTTTTCTTCTGCCCGACGAGATCGGAATTCATGTTGAAAACACCGTACCATATCGTAACTCCAGGTTTCGTTGTAATAACGAGGCCGTTCCTGTCCAGATTTCCTATATCGAGCTTAGAGAGGTTGAAGGCCATGTCCACCTCACCGGTTATCAAGACATTGTTG
>MWDY01000276.1 GCA_002070755.1 Spirochaetes bacterium ADurb.Bin110
GGCGCGTGGATTAGCTGCACTCGACTTTGATATTTCCAGTGGGATTCTCGATAAATTGTTGTATTATATCGATGAACTAGAGCGATGGAATCCTGTCTATGGCTTTGTCAAAGCTGAAGGCCAAGATTTAATTATTAAGCATGTGCTGGACAGCCTTGGCCCTTGGCGAATATTGGAGGATCTGTTCATTGAAATGAATAAGCAATTCTCCGATAATAATGAGCTGCGCATCGCCGATATTGGAACAGGAGCAGGATTTCCGGGTATTCCACTAGCCATCGCATTTCCTCAAAGATCTTTTCTTTTGATTGAAAGAATAGAGAAAAGAGCTCGTTTTCTAGAAAATGTTATCTGTATACTAGGACTCGAAAATGTAGAAATTCATCAAAACACAGTAGAAGATGAAGACGAACCTTTGAGATGTGTAATATTCAGGGCATTGAGGCCATTCACAGATAAAAAATTATTCCGAACCATTTGGAAAAAGATCCAATTGGGCGGAGCTTTGTGCGCCTATAAAGGCCGCATTATGCATGCAAAGCTAGAATTGACGGGGCTCTTGGATGATTCTGTACTTAGCAGCATGGCAGCTCATGCCAAGATTACTCCTGTCTGGGTACCATTCTTGGAAGAAGAGCGCTGTTTGGTTGTAGCGAGAAAAACGCTGAACATCTGAGGATACCTTGGGATACATGCAGGTAGTGTAGGTGGAGTATTTAGGGTATTGGGGGACGGAGGTTTAAAAGGATTGATAAGGTCTATGGAGTTTTATGAGAAACCTGTAGGGCTTATGGGGGACCCTATGGGGACAGAGGTTCAAAAGATCAATTATTAAGAAGATTCGAGCACCATGAGAAGGACATTTAAGAAGTCAAGCAAGCTTTGACAGCCAAATAGCAGTATTACCTTTGATAATCTATCGAATAATCCCAAAATTTGGCTCTTTCTATAATCACTTTGTTTGAGCGAATGAGGACGCCTTCGTTTTCGAGAAGAAATCGCTTCATCGCAATTCCTCCTTGATATCCTGCAAGATTTCCATTTGATGCTACTATGCGATGGCAGGGAATTAGAAGAGGAAGCGGATTATGTGAGAGCGATCTTGCAACTGCTCGAAAAGAGAACTGTCTGCTGCAAGCTTTCGCAAGTTCCTTATAACTGCTTATAAAACCGAAGGGGATAGTGGCCTCCATCAAGAGTACTTTTTGTTGGAATTCCGGTAGATTAAGATGTGAAAGGGAATCCTTGATGATGTTAATAGGCAACTGCACCGGATGGCCTGAAAGCACATTTAAAATCAATTGCAGAATCAGTTCGACATGTTGAGGCAAGTGAACTTTTTTTCTCCATGGCTCTAAGAGATAGAAATCGGTCTTTGCTTGGGCTATTCGGGACACTCCCTCTTTAGGAAGATAGATACGGTGAACTCTTGGAGCATCTATGTCTTGCCAAATAAGGAGGATATCTCCAAAAGGAGATGGAATACTATGGTAGAATGTTGGCAAGTGTTGTGGCGATGGCAAAAAAGATGTGCTCAGGCTTTTCATCATATTTGGACTATTTATTCTGAGAATGACTCTTAAGATCATTGGTACATATTTTTCTAGTTCTGATTCCTAGGTTGTCAACATTTAGAGGCAAGGCTATCCAATTGTGGGTTGCCTTTTCTGCAATTCGTGTCTCAAGCATTTCATTCAAGCTCTTTGTTGTACTGGATGTTATGATAGGGATCTTGGGGATATTGGGGACGGAGGTTTCAAAGATTGCCATAATAGTAGGACCAGAGCCTGAGATACAGATCATCTTTGCACCTTGTTCGAGACATGCAGTTTTTACTATTTCAAAATCAGGAATAAGAGGTCGACGATATGGTTCGTGGATTCGATCTGAACATGCACAGCTTAAAAGATTCAGATCAGCCTTAAGAAAAGCCAGAGCTACAAGCGCTGCATGAGAAATACCGTGAACCACATCTTGTCTTGAATAGGAATCTGGAAGAGCGTTTCGTGCGATGCTTGTTTCAAGAATAAAATCAGGAATTAAAGCTATAAATTGCCAATGCTCAGGAGCTGGATTCTGGCTGATTGCTATACCCTCGTCGGTGAGCGCTGCAGCTGTAAAACCACCATAGATAGCTGGAGCTGCATTGTCGGCATGCCCCTCGATATCGGTTGCTGCTCTAAGAAGAAAACGCTGATTTGCTTCTTCGTGTAGAAAGCTTGTTAGATTCGTCAGCTCAACCTCCGTCCCTGTGTAATCTGTTGGGTTAACCTCTGTCCCCAGGCTACCAATCAGATCAACATCATCAACCTCCGTCCCTATGCCAGCTAGATCTTGTAGACTCTTGACTTTTTTTCCTGAAAGAAGGAGCGCGGCTGCAGCACCAGCTACAGCAAGCGATGCGCTTGACCCAAGACCTCTAGCCGGAGGAATGCCCGTAATGATCTCGACAGAGATTTTGGGGACGGAGGTTTGTAATAGCATACAGCTATGGCGAAAAGAGCGTAGGAAAAGATTGTCCTCGTTGGCCCATTCTACAGGGCAGCCCTTGATCTGGGTTCTTTCAGCTCGCTCGAAACGCACGATATTCGAAAGAGACAATGCTATTCCAAGGCAATCGAAACCTGGGCCAAGATTTGCACAACTAGCAGGAACTTCGATCTCTATCATGAAAACCTCATATTGTTGATTTTCTATAGACTTGCGATTCGGCAGTCTTATGAACAAAATCAGCTAAGACTGATTCTAGATTCGACTCCTCAACAATCATAGCATGATTTATTTTAGCGGTGACAAGGTCAGCAATAGGCTTGGGGACAGAGATATCTGTAGAGTTTGAAAGCTCAAAGGCTAGCGGAAGTTCATTATGAGAAATGAGCGAATTTTGAAGATTGCCTTGCAAAGCTGCAAGGCAGGATTTTGGAAACTTAAAAGGGCTCGCGGTTGCGGCGATGACGATGGGATTGATTGCCTGAGCTTTGATGATCTTACTATCTTTTTGATGATTTTGCGAATTACCGAAGACTTCATGAGCAACCTTGCAAGCAACTGCGGTATGAGGATCGACAAGCAAATTGTGGACTTCCCACATATGCCGAATGCTCTGGAGCGTCTGAAAATCATCAGCCCATCCAGCATAAAAGTCCGATATATTGATAGCAAATTGCTCCGGAATTTGGAAGAAGCCTTCATTTTCGAATCGATGCATTAGTCTCGATACGGATTCGGAGTTATTGCCAAAAGCATGATAGAGGAGCCGCTCGAGATTGCTTGAGATGAGGATATCCATTGAAGGACTTGGCGTTTTATTGAATGCTCTTCTTTTATCATAGATGCCCGTTGCGAAAAAATCATAGAGAATCCTATTAGAATTAGAAGCGCAGACTAGTCTCCGAATAGGCAGCCCCATCGCCTTGGCATATCTTGCTGCAAGAATGTCACCAAAATTGCCGCTTGGAACAACCACATCAAAGGATCCGTCACAATTAATAGCACCTGCAAAATATAGATCCCGCCATGCTTTTACATAATATACTATTTGAGGCAGAAGCCTCCCCATGTTTATGGAATTGGCAGAACTGAGCCGAATTCCAAAAAAAGGAGATCTAGGATCTTTTGCGCTCTGAAAAATATTTTTTGCTTTTCGCTGGGCATCGTCGAAAGTTCCTTTTAGTCCAATAACGCATCGATCTTCAAGAGGGACGGAGGTCATTTGCAATCTTTGGATTTCACTTGTCCCTTCTGCTGGATATATCACCGCGATGCGGATTCCTTGCTGTCCACCAAGCCCTGCAAGAGCAGCCGATCCAGTATCACCCGATGTTGCTGTAAGTACGAGAACAGGCTCATCTATACCGCATTTCTCGAGGCTTTTGCTCAATAGTCCTCCAAGAATGCTTAGTGCGAGGTCTTTAAAGGCGCATGTCATGCCATGAAAAAGCTCGAGTAAGAAAAATTGCGTCGGTTGTTTTTCGTCTCGGTATTCGTTTTTGCAGTCTAACGAACCTGCATTCGATAGCAATACTATTTCCGGCGTATCGAACTTCGATTTGTCGCAAGAGGACGAATAAGCTTCTTCGATTAGGGGACGGAGCTCTGCCTCGCTCCAATCGAACCAAGGCGATAGAACGATCCATGCGAGCTCAGCATAGTTGAGTTTTGGCTCAAAAAGCGCCTCAGGACTCAGTTTGGGGATATTTCGAGGTACAAAAAGTCCGCCATCTTGCGGCATGCCCTGCACAATCGCTTCGGCTATGCTAACATCGACTTTAGAATCCCTAGTACTCGTATATCTAATAGCCATGTATAGAGCATACAAAACTCGCAAGAATGAGAAAAGCCCGCGCAAGGCTTATTTTCTTGCAGTGGGCTTATGACAGTTCATTTTGGTGATATTAGTGCAATGCTAGATACTCAGATCTTATTAAAATCAAGCGGTACTGAAGATTCTCGTCTGCCAAGTTCCGCATCTAGCAAATATAATCCCTGAGGAGAATTGCCGAGTAGATCTATCTTTTGGATTATCTCAATAGCATTTTTCTCTTCCTCGACCTGCTCGTCTATATACCACTGAGCAAGTATCTGTGTAGCATAATCTTTCTCTGCAATAGCCAATTCCATGATTTCGCGGATGCTAGCGGTTACACTTTCCTCATGGGCAAGCACATGTTGGAAGAGAGGCTTAATTTCTTTTTCTTTGAATTCGGGTCTATCGATTTTGGTATATGAAACTTCAGCATTCTGATCGTGCAGATATTCTGCGAATTTAATAGCGTGAAACATTTCTTCATGATACTGCGCTGTGAGCCATTTCCCTACTCCTGTATAGCCTAGCTCTTTCATTTTTGCAGACATAGCGAGATAGAGATAGGCTGAGTACATTTCTCTATTGATTTGTAGATTGATTCGATCGATCATTTTTTGCGATAACATATCATTCCTCCTAATTTATTCAGATAGCATGATTAGATTTCATGCTAAGGCTATGCTCTTTAAATATAATGTTTTTTATATAAAGCGTAAAATAGGAAATAGGATTTAGCTAAGATTTGCAATTTCTGCATGTCTAAAGCAACTTATAAGATGATCGTTGATGATGCCTATGGCTTGCATATGGGCGTATACTGTGATCGATCCAACAAATGAAAAACCGGCTTTTTTCATTTCATTGCTGACCAGATCTGAAAGCTCTGTCTGTGCGGGGATTTTAGAAATATCCTGCCAATGGTTGACAATTGGGCGGCCCTCGACAAAGTGCCAGATCCAAGCATCAAAGGAACCACATTTTTTCTGAATTGTGCAGAAAGCGCGCGCATTTTTGACAGCAGCTTCCAATTTTAGTCTGTTTCGTATAAGCCCAGGATCTGAAAGCAAACTAGTCATATCTTTCTCGCAAAAGCTAGCAACTATCTCTGGCCTAAAATTCGCAAATGCTTTTCGGTAAGCTTCGCGTTTGCCGAGAATAGTTCGCCAGGACAAGCCTGCTTGCTGGGTTTCGAGTAGCAAGAATTCGAAATGAGTTTGATCATCATGAACGGGGCTACCCCATTCTTCATCGTGATATCGAACATATACTGGGTCGCTTCCACACCATGGGCAACGAGTCATAAAAGCAGAATACCACAGCTATAAATAGGAAAGAAGACGGACTATTGATAGCAAATTAGATATTGTAATATATTGTCGATTATGAGCTGCTAGTTCAGCATTTTTCATGCAGATTAAGTAGCATAGGAGGATCGCATGAGAAAAAGCAAAATTGCTATGGTTGCTTGTATGATGATCGTTGCCATATTAAGCCCTTTGCTTGCACAGAACGTTACAAATGAAGTTCATACCGAACCAGGTGAGATGCATGCTTTGGGAGGAATAGGCTTTGGATGGAGAGGCATTGGGGTAAGTGGCGGAATAGAATATATCTTGCAGAAATTCAGCATTCCGAATTTTCCTCTTTCGATGGGTGTGATGGCGATTGCCGGCATGGATTTTGGAAGAGGTTTCGATCTTTCTGCATCTACAATGGCTACACTTCATTGGGGTATGAAAGCCTATAAAGATTTTCCTGAATTTATTAGAAATCTTGACTGGTATATTGGTCTTGGCATGGGAGTCGGGATCGTTTCCACTTTTGGTTTTGGGATTTCTACCGGAGGCGGATTTTCTTACTATGTGAATGATAAATTTGCTATAGATCTGCATTCTTACTATATCAATTATTTTGTGGGGGGTGGTTCCGGTTTTAGCGAAACGATTGGAATTCGCTATGCTTTGAAATGAGTTCATTGCTTTATTATTGCTATTTTCATAATTACTTCGGATTCTCATATTGCGCACAGCTATAGTTTTGAGCTGTGCGTTTTTTGTGGACTTTTGGCTTTATGTTGATCCTCAGCTGATGACTTCATTTATCGCTTTTTGTGCATTTTCTTAGCCATCTTGATTGGCTATATTTTTGGGCGTCCATAATCAAACCTCCGTCCCTAAAGCTTAATCAAACCTCCGTCCCCAAAATAATCCCTAAGTAAAGCAAGGTGCCAGGCTCCGTCTCAACCTTCAAGGCCGCCAAAATCAAGGAAGATCAAACCTCCGTCCCCCAAAAAGCTCCAAAAAAGCTCCAACAGTCACCTACAATCGCCCAAAAATCACCAAGACAACCAGAGACCTCAAGAACCAAGGCCTATAGACTCTTAGGATATTCTTGCGATCTCGATGAAGTATGTGCTGAGTCTATTCTGGCAAGAGCATACCAGCTCGGAATTGAAGTGTGATGATCTTCGACCCTGAATAACTTGCATAGAAAGTCATGGTTGCAGGAGCAAGTCCGAAAGCACGAGATTCGAATGAAAAGGACAATCCCGCTGCCCAGTCGTCCATGCGAAAGCTCTCAGTTGATGTGCTATTCCAGCATGTGTCGAAGAATGGAGCCAGTTCAAAACCTCTCAGGAGCAAGGCTTCTGAAATATCAAAGTATAATTCATGTGGCGAAAATGGGATTTCCACATTTGTGATCAAATTGGAGGTCACTGCTTTTCTTGCTGCTGAACTTCTATATCCGTCGTATTTGGATTCCATGAACTCCTGACCATTGAGCGACACCTTCGAAAAAGCACGAAACTTGGGACTCACCCATTTGGAATCAAATCCTCCTTGGAGAGAGCCATGCAAACCCATTGCATTTTGTAATCCAACAGAGTTTTCCGCAAAACCTCCTACATTTACTGTGTACCATGGCTGGATAGGAGGGCCTGATTTTTTGTATTTTCTCGGCATCGTTGTCTGAAAAAATGCGCATGTCTGCCAATTTGCAATTGAAAAATCCATCTTGAAAAAAATATCGCCTCCAATTTGGAATCCTATTTTCTTTTCTGTGTACGTTTCCATCCAGTTCGTGCGTCCTGCTATTTCCCAATAATTAGAGTTATGTGAAAATATAGAAGTTGGGTCATAATCTCCCCATAGGCGAGCAGTAAACCATATGTTAAGGCTGTCTATCGGATTTACACGGAAGGTGGTCTCTATTGCCCAAACCTTTCCTGGGTCTGGGTTAAGAGCATTGAAATAAGATAAATCTGACTTGAACTTCAAATATGAAAAAGCAAGTGATGCACCTATGCACGCCTCTGTCCCGGTTTCTCCAGGCATCGATGTAAAGGGATCGAAAAGCCTTAGAATCGGTATGCCTCTTAAGATGAGCGAGGTAGAGGGCTGTTGGCCACTTTGGAGGTCTTTAATAGTCTTGTTAAGATTCTCATGCATTTTGCTACGCAATTCGAATAATCCAGAAGGAGGTGCATTTTCTAGTTCTTTCCTAGAAATGAGATCTAGTTGCTCAAGAGCATTCTGTGCACTTATTTCGCCTTTTTTTATAATTATGTCAGGGTCAGTAAATTGCATATAGGATAGGTTTTCCACATCATTGCGGATTACCAAGGCCTTAGATCTTTCTATTCCTGCCATGCCCGCACGAGTTTTTCCTATATCTACGGAACGGTTGATAACTGTCACTGGACTCGAAAAGTTCATCGCTCGGTTATAGAAGGCAGTTGAAATCACAAGGCGGTTGCTGAATTGGAGGGCAGGTTCGACAGGCGCAATAGTAGTAGCTCCTGCATCGATAAGGATAAATTGGTCGAATGCTTGAGGCTCGAAAACAGCTGGCATTGCAAATGCGCTTGCCATGACAAGATCAAATGGACCTTCTGCTATCCATATCTGCTGTCGAGACTTGAGATCCTCAGCCGTTATGATAATTGGAATCGCTGTCTCAGAGACATCCAGTCTGCCGATTATCTTCCTCAGAGTAGCCCTGAACATTTCGGTATTGATGAGGCCACCATTTGTGGGTATTACTGGTGTAAAGAAAGACTCGAGCGGGAGCGCTTGAATGAGAAATTCGATGTCTTGGGGTGAATATCCAGCAGCATATAGCATTCCAACAACAGCTCCCATGGAACTTGCTACAATGAAATCTGGATAAATGCCGGCCTTTTCCAGCGTTTTTAGTACGCCGATATGCGCATAAGCCCGCGCCGATCCTCCACAGAGTACAATTCCAAGAGGGGGGTGTGGTTGATTGTCCTTGTTTTGATCGACCTCGAGGGACTCTGTTTTTTCCTTGAGCCTTGAAATAAACGCCTCTTCTCCTAAGAACACCGGTTTTGTAATATTGCGAAGAGTATCTCCTTTCGGGAAGGCATATTCGAAATTATTAAAGGATGAAGGTTCTCGAGGGGAAGGCGGATTTTGCTGAGCTTGAAGATTCAAGATTGATAGGGATATTAAGAGAAGCGATAATAGCATAAGGAGAATCTGGCTGCGAATTCTATACGCATTAGGAATAGCCTTCATTTCCTGTTAGTATATATTGATATGAGCTGGGCACGGAAGAGTATTTTTGTGGATTTTTAAATATTGCAAGATTTTTTCGGCTGTCATTGTGACAAAGCGATTTTTGAAAGCTTCTATTGGTGTTTTGTAAATAAAAAATAATCGGAGCCTTGCCAATACCTCGACAATGGCAATGTAGATTTGCTATTCTTTTACTATGGAAAGCGATGGTTCATCTACAGGGGACTCTGACTATTTCATATGCATAGGTTTTATAGGTGTTGAAGCAAAAGCGATAGCTCTCATATTTGCAGACGAGGTATACAATGATTTCTGAAATCCTCGTCCTTTTAGCCCTCATTCTGATAAACGGATTCTTTTCTCTCTCTGAGACAGCCCTCGTATCATCTAGAAAAGCTAGGCTCAAGGCTGAAGCAGATAAAGGGAAAAGTACTTACAAGCTTGCCCTTAATACCCGGGAATCTCCAAGCCGCTATCTTTCTACAATACAAGTAGCAATAACACTTATTGGCATACTTATAGGCACAATAAGCGGTACGACTTTTTCGCAGCTTCTAGCCCAATGGCTCTCAAGATGGTCTTTTGTTGGCAGATATGCCGATTCTTTAGCTGTGGCTATTGTGGTTTTAGCGATAACCTTTCTCTCTGTAGTTGTCGGCGAACTCGTTCCTAAATCCATAGCGCTACGCAATCCTGAGTATATAGCTGCTCTTACTATAAAGCCCATGCATGCTTTGAGCGTTGTCTTTTATCCTATTGTAAGATTTCTCTCTTCGGTTACCGACAGCCTTACGAAGCTTCTTAGATTCTCGCATAAAGCCGAGCCTGCTATCACTCCAGAAGAAGTAAGGATTCTATTAGAACAAGGAGAAAAATCAGGGGTATTTGAGGCAGCTGAACGCGAGATGATGGAAGAGGTGTTGAGTCTGGATGACAGGCGAGTCACAATGTTCATGACACCTAGAACCGAAGTAGTAACGCTGAATGTAAAGGATTCTCGAGACTCTCACATCAGGGGTATTATCAAGAATTCCGAATATGGTTATTTGCCTGTAATAGATGGAGATCTGGATCACACAATAGGTATGGTGTCGGTGAAGCGAGCACTTACATGTATGGCAGAAGGTTGTTTTTTATCTTTAGAAACATGCATGGAGCCAGCAGTTATGATCCCAGAGTCATTATCGGGTTTGCAAGCGCTTGCTATTCTCCGCGATGCTAAGAAGTCATCTGGTCTGATAGTTGATGAATTTGGGGGGATCTCAGGCATTGTAACGATAGCCGATTTGCTAGAGGCTATTGCAAATCTTTCAGAAATAGAGACAGAAGAAGCTCCTCAGATTTTAAAGCGCAGTGATGGCTCCTATCTTGTTGATGGTTCGATGCCAATCGATGAATTTGCCGAGAGCCTTGGTATCAATCTCGATATCATATCAAGTGAAGATTACGATACCGTTGCAGGTTTTATTCTTCACTGTGGAGGCTCAATTCCTAGAGCTGGAGATATAATAGAATGGCCTCCTTTAAGAATTGAAATTGTGGACATGGATGGAAAACGGATCGATAAAGTATTAGTACAGAAATCTGAGTAAGTTCTTCTTTAGGCTTTTTTAATATAGATAAAATTTACGCATAGCTTCCAAAGTCCGAAGGTTGCGAAAATCAATCTTAATGCCTTTTTTTGAAAATCAAGTGCTTCTGAAGCATGAAATTGTAAAAAATAGATACAACAACATCTACAATAAGCCTTGTGAGCTTATAGTCTATCTTGCTGAGAGATGTAAGGGTAAAAGTTCCTGCGGATTTTAAGGCGATGCTACCTAAGACCATTGGGAAAAACATGACAAGCTGCTGAAGAACGGAAAATTTATATTGTGCATCCTTTGAATAAAAGCTCCATTTTCTATTCACGCTGAAATTGACAACCGCCCCTACAATACCTCCAGCAGCGATCGAGATAGTATAATGGATATGGAAGACTTCTGTAATAAAAATCATTGTACAGTAATCAATTACTCCACCAACAAAAGCGGATATTTGTGCTTTTGAGAAAGTAAGGGCTGAACGCAGCCAAGTAATGAATGCTTTTTGTTTATTCTTTGTTATTTTCCGCAATTTTCGATTCACTCTTTCTATTTTCTTCTTCATCACGCTCATTGGCAATTTTGGCTAGTTTTTTGAATTCAGAAAAATTTGAAATCCCTAGGATGATATCTGCTATTGCGGCGAGGTACATGATACTTCCTTGGAAAATAACTTCAACCACAAGAAAAAGGGAAATAAGAATTCTGGTTTCGGTCGGGCTCAATTTGCCCGCATCGATGGAATAGCTACCACTGATCTTATAGCGAAGCAAGGCGATCATTATTTCTAGACCATAAAGCACGACAAAGGCATATCCCAAAATTTTTTGGAAGCTATTTGCGTAGATAGCAAATCCAAGACCGATAAGTACGATACCCAACCAATCTACGACAAGATCGAGCATAAAGCCGTACCATTTTCTTGGCTTTTTTCTATAGTAAGCTACTCGTCCGTCGAGTGAATCTCCGAACCATGAAATGAAAAAGCCAGCAACGCCAATAAGAAGAAAGCGAGTGTCAAGTAGTTTTGCGAGAATGAAGCTCAAAAAGACAATCACATTTCCTAAAAATCCTATTGCCGTGAGCATATTAGAGCTCATCCAGTAAGGTATATATTGAACTAGAAAGGCAATGGCTTTCTGTTCCTGTTTTTTAAGTAGATTGGTTCTTATACGATCCTGTGAAATGATTGGTAATGCATGATCTATTAAGCTCTTTTTTTGCTTTGTTTTTATTTTACTATTATCTTTATTCATTTCTTGCCTCAACATCTCTCTTTACTTCAATTGAAGAATCTTTAACAATTATACACAAATGGATTTTTGTCTGGCAATGGGCTCTAAAAGTACCTATCTTTTAGATATGTGTCAATCAAAGGGCATGATATTATTTGGGTATGAGGCTATGAACAAGAAAAAACTCTTCTATATTGCTATCTATGCGATAGGGATGGCGTATCTCGAGGCGACGATCGTCGTATATCTGAGAGGCTTGTATGGCATTGCTGATCTGATGACCAGTGTGCCGGCATTCGATCCTCAAGTATCGATCATCGAACTGGGGCGAGAATTGGCTACGCTCATTATGCTGCTTGCTGTTGGTCTTGCATCTGGCAAGAGACTTCAATCGCAGATTGGGTTTGCCCTTTATGCATTTGGACTCTGGGACATTTGGTATTATATATGGCTTGTCGTTTTCATCGGATTTCCTCATTCATTGTTCGATTGGGACCTGCTCTTTCTTATTCCGCTCCCATGGTGGGGGCCTGTGATTGCACCCGTTATGATCTCAGTTCTCATGATAATTGGCGGAGCGAGGCTTGCTTTACTTGAGGAAAGAGGTTTCCTGGTAAGGCCTAAATGGCCGGACTGGGCAATGCTCGCCACTGGGGCTTGCACCATGCTATATGCATTTATGAGCAATGCAATTGCGAGCTTGCCATCTAGCGTGGAAAGCCTTAACGATCTTAGACCGAGCTCATTCTTATGGTCAATTTTTCTTGTAGGATATGGAATTGCTACATATGCAATCTGGAGAATTCTATATAAGAGTCTGGATGAACCAGCGATGCACAGGAGCGGCAGGAATTAGTTCGGGGTGAAATGTCGCTGCTATTATCGAGCCTTGGCGAATCATTACGGGCTCATCCTGATACATTGCAAGGATCTCGACCTCTTTTCCAGAAGCGAGTATGCGTGGTGCTCGTATGAATATGCCTTCTATTTTGCCTATGCTGCTTATGATGGTTTGTACTGGTGCATGAAAGCTATCTACTTGACGTCCATAAGCATTGCGCTTGACCCTAATATCTAGGACACCGAGGCTCATTTGATTATTTCCTTCGATATCCTTTGCGAGGAGAATTAAGCCAGCACAAGTTGCAAGTATTGGCATCCCATTTTCGATTCGGCGCTTGAGTTCCTCGAACATGCCGAAGCGTTCGAGCAGCATGCTCATAACCGTGCTTTCACCTCCAGGGATGATAAGTGCGGTCAAGGACTCCAGGTCGGAATAGCGTCGAACTTCTGCGATGTCGCAGCGAGGGAATCCAGCACGCTCAAGGGCTTTGCCATGAGCTTCGTAGTCTCCCTGAAGCGCGAGAAGTCCTATGCGATGGCTACTCACCAACCCCTCTCTGAGATCTTTTGATTCTCAGCAAGTTCATCAAGGCCGATGCCGACCATCGGTTCGCCGAGGTCCTCTGAGATCTCTGCAAGGATTTTTGGATCTTTATAATGGACAACTGCTGATACAATGGCTTTTGCTCTGCGTTCAGGATTGCTTGATTTAAAGATACCCGAGCCGACAAAGACGGACTCTGCACCGAGCTGCATCATCAATGCTGCATCCGCGGGAGTAGCAACGCCACCAGCTGAAAAATTGGGAACAGGAAGCTTGCCTGTCTTTGCTACTTCCCATACGAGCTCGAATGGTGCGCCTAGCTCCTTTGCTTCAGTCATGAGTTCTTCCTCCGGAAGGCCAACTAGACGAGCTATTCCATCCCGAACTGTGCGCATATGTCGTACGGCTTCAATGATATCGCCTGTACCTGCTTCTCCTTTTGTGCGAATCATGGCTGCACCTTCGCCAATTCGTCGTAGGGCTTCTCCTAGGTCACGGCAGCCACATACAAATGGCACCTTGAAAGGATGCTTATATACATGAAAGCGATCATCGGCGGGAGTGAGAACTTCGGATTCATCGATAAAATCGACACCAAGAGCCTCGAGTATCTGGGCTTCTACAAAATGACCTATGCGACATTTTGCCATGACCGGAATTGAGACAGCATCTTGAATTTCTTTTATAATCTTTGGATCGGACATGCGAGCAACGCCTCCTTGGACTCTGATGTCGGCTGGTACGCGCTCGAGAGCCATAACCGCACAAGCTCCCGCCTTTTCGGCAATTTTTGCTTGGGCAGCATTGGTTACATCCATGATAACGCCGCCTCTGAGCATTTCGGCAAGTCCTACTTTTATATGCCACTGTTCGCTCTGGCGGTCAGACCATAATCTCTGTTCCATAATATTATCTCCTCACTGTTGGCGGTGTGGAAGGAATCTGATTGGTTGCAAGACTAAAGATTAGCGAAAAAAAGCTTGTTACGCAAGGGTTGGAGATGCAGCAGCCCAAGGCATTGTGTTTTCGAGAATCGGGTGCTACGACCTATCTCGTAAGGACAACTTGGGTTAATCCTGATTATGAGAGACTTTGGAGTAATTCTTGCAACCATCTAAGCGGGCTTAGTCTTCAATATCGAAAATCTTGCCTGGATTCATAATGAGATTTGGGTCCCAAGCGCGTTTGATTGCCTTTATCAGGTTAAGTTCGGCAGGGCTCATGAATTGTTTCATGAAATCCTTGCGCTTTAGCCCGATGCCATGCTCGCCGGATATTTTGCCGCCAAGTGCAGTGATCGCTTCATAGAGTGCAAGGAGGGCTTGTTGCTCCATGCGTTGCCATTGTTCCATTGGCATTTGTGGGTCCTTGACGAGAGTGGCATGGAGATTGCCATCTCCTGCATGACCATAACATGGTATTTCAATGCCAAACCGTGAGGAAATGCGCTCGAGCTCAGGCATAACGGCGGATATAGCCGCAGGCGGCACTACTATGTCCTCGAGGCTCTGAACTGGGCAATAGACTTTTAATGCTTCGGCGATATTCCTGCGAATAGCCCAGAGGCGCTCTTGGGTTGTGCGGTTGTCGGCGACATATACTTCGATTGCGCCTTGTTCCATGCATAAGTCTCCAACTGCCTCAGCTTCGCTTTCGACTATGGATTGATCTCGTCCATCCATTTCTATCAGCAGCATCGCACCGCATTGAGCATAGGGCAGATTTTCGTTTAGATAGGCGCAAGATGTCTCCACGCTCTGGCGATCCATGAATTCGATGGATGTCGGAATGAGACCCTTTGAGAGAATCACGGGGACGGAGGATATGGCTTCCTGAGGGCTTCGATAGAGTACAAGCAGGTCGGATTTTGCGGCCGGAAGGCCAATCAACCTTATTATGGCAGCAGTCACAATGCCAAGGGTACCTTCGGAGCCAACAATAAGGTGCACTAAATCATAACCCGTGACATCTTTTGCAAGCTTGCCTCCGAGCCAGACTACTTCGCCCGTAGGTGTAACGAATTCTAGGCCAAGGATATATCGTGATGTTACGCCATATTTGATGGCTTTTCCTCCTCCTGCATTTTCAGCTATGTTTCCACCGAGCATACAAGTCTCCAGGCTCATGGGATAGCCAGCGTAGAAAAGCCCTTTTTCTTTGACTAGGTTATTGATTTCGTTTGTCACGATACCGGTTTCGACGGTCATTGTAAGGTTATCGTAATCGATTTCGCGCACTTGGTTCATCTTTTCGAGCGACAATACTATTCCGCCGAATATGGGAATGGCACCTCCAGAAAGGCCGCTGCCTGCGCCGCGCGGCGTGATGGGGACGGAGGTTCGATTGGCAAGTTTGACGATTTCGGCTACAGCGGAAGTCGACCTTGGGGTAACCACCACTTCTGGCATATGGCCATATTCTTCCTTGGAAGTTTCGTCATGCGAAAAGATTTCGAGCTGAGCTGGGTCGAGGAGGACATTTCGCTCACCAGCAATATTGATGAGTTCGCGGATTATGTCTTTGCTGACAGGATTATATTTCATGCTGAGCCTCTGTGCTCAAAGTTTCTGAGCGCAAAATTGCTGGCTCTTGCGATTTTTTATCTTTGTTCTGATATGGAGAAGGAGAGAAAGAGGTATATGGAGAACCAGACCCAGGGCTAGATCCAGGGTCAGGCCCAGATCCGGATCTTGACCCAGACGAAGAGCTATAGATTGACTTCAAGCGCGCCGTCAGCCGCGGCAATATCTCGAAGAGATCCCCTATTATAGCTAGGTCTGCGACTGCATGGATTGGCGCATCTGGGTCTATGTTGATCGAAATTATTTTCTTAGCGGTTCGTATGCCCGCCAAATGCTGAACCGCTCCCGAAATACCTGCGCATATATAGATCTCGGGTGAGATGGTCTTGCCGCTAAGGCCTACCTGATGGGGATAGGATATCCATCCACGATCTACAGATTCCCGGCTTGCGCCAACCGCTCCGCCGAGAGCCAAAGCCAGATCGCGAATGAACTTAAAATTATCGGCTTTCTTTAGGCCTCTTCCACCTGCTACAACGATGCTTGCACCTTCCAGGTTTTCGAAATCCTTAACATTGCTCTCTAGGGCTAGAACCTGGACGGGCAAAGCCAAAGAATCCGAAATCCTTAAGTCCGAAGATGAGTCATCGATTACATGGATTACACTGCCCTTGCGGCCAAAGTCTGGTGGAAGCGGCTTTATGGAGTGAGGTCGTACTGTGGCCATCTGCGGTCTATGGTGGGCGGTTTTTATGGTGGCCATGATATTTCCTCCAATAGCGGGACGTGTCTGGAGAAGAAGTCCGCTGCTCTCTTCGATGGAAAGCTCGGTACAGTCCGCAGTGAGCCCAGTACCAAGTTTTGCCGCAAGATAAGGCATTAGGGTTCTTCCAGTTGTAGTGGCAGCTCCTAGAATGACTTCAGGTTTTCTAGCGCAAGCGAGTTTAAAAAGCGCTTTAGACCATAGCTCACATACGAAATCTTTCAGGCTCGGGCTTTCGACTAGAATGACACTATCAGCGCCATGGGCAATCAGCATCGCAGCTTCATCTGTAGATGAGGATCCGATTACAATCGCCATCAGGATTGCTCCGCGGCTGTCCGCGAGGGATCGGGCTCTAGCTAGCAGTTCGAAAGCCACTAGATCGAGCCTACCTGTATGGCGCTCTGCAATAATCCAGAATTCAGGCTTGCCATCGGCTATGGGCCCCGATACAATCTGTTCAGAAAGAGAAATCACTGACTCCTGCAATGTAGACTGGATTTTAGCCAAGCAGACTCCAGTCTCTGGCTTTTCAACATTCGCTGCCGGATTTATTCCAGAACATCCTCCGTCCCCCATTATTGGACCAATCGTAGAAAGGATGCAGTCTATTGCTTTGTCTATTCCCGATTCATCGAGAGCAATAATTCGCTCTCCACTGCGCGCTACCTTCGGGTAAAAAATCTTTACTACACGGGTAGGAGATCCTGCTAAACCCACCGAAGCTGGATCGAGATTTATCTCCTTTGCTCCCCAATGCAGAATTTCTGCACTTCTGGAGAATTTTTTCCCTCGCAGAGTCGGTAAGCGCGGTGAGGCAATCTCTTTGACTACGGTTAATAGGCATGGGGCTTTGGCTCTTACATTTTGGTAGCCTTCTTCGGTAAGGCGACGAACGAGAAATGAAAGCGAGCTAGTACAATTCCGGTCTGACTCAGCAATTATTGAATTTTCTGTTTTGGATTCTATTTCCAACGAACTCACATAAGTTAGCGCGGGTATTCCCAACCAAGAGGCTACCGCTGGTCCTACCTGCCCAGTATCGCCATCGGTTGCGCGCTCTCCTGCAAGGATTAGATCGGCCTTGCCGATATTTCTTATTGCCTCAGCCAGAACCCTAGAGGTAGCCCAAGTGTCCGATCCGGCAAAAGCCTTGTCCGTAAGCAGAATCGCTTTATCACAACCCATTGCAAGCGATTCTCGCAGTGCGCGTTCGGCATCTGGCGGGCCCATGGAAATTACCGTTACATAGGCTCCGAAACGCTGCTTCAATATGAGAGCTTCTTCGATCGCATACAGATCGAGAGGATTGATAATGCTTTCTAGCCCCGATCGCACCATAGTTCCTGTTTCGGGGTCCATTTTGACTTTATCAGTTTCTGGTACTTGTTTGATAAGAACGATTATGTGCATTAAAAAACTCCAGAATGCAAGTATGACATAGGAGTAGATAGATCCGCAAGCTTATAGGGGGTGTTAGAGGGATTGGGCATGGATTCTCGACCAAGAGGATAAGATGGCCGTCGCAGTTGATTTGGCGGCCATCTTGCTATTCTGTTATAGAACTTTTGTATCCTGAGCTGTTGATGAAGTGTCTGTCTGCCCTGCTTCCGAGGATGACAAGGCTTGCGCATCTTGTGTTTCTTTTGCTAATTTTTCTGCTTTACTTGTCTTTTTTTTCTCTGCCGACAGCGCTCGCATGCGCTTCCATACCGAAGGAAAGAGTAGGAGCATGCCAATCAGGATCCCTGCGGCGAAGGTCAATACCAGCACAATCGACATCGAAGCCTGGGCAGACCATCCGAAAAACGAAACGGTAATAGGAGCGCTATTCTGTACTGCAAAGATGACGGCTAGAATAGCGACCCCAATCAGAAGAACAATGTAAAAGACTTTCATTTTGCCTCCTCATATGGAGTTTCTTAAGAAGGCCTTTGCTCTTTATTATCAATGGTATCAGATTTCCAATGCTCAGGAGCGCGCCACAAGCTAGATAGTAAGAGTTGCCGAACGAAAATGAGCTCTTTTGGCAGGCGTTCATAAAGCTTTACAAACAGCTCCTCGTGGGAGAGGATTTCGTTCGCCCAGAGCTCGCGATCCACCGACATAAGTTCAATAAAGCGGTCCTTTGAAAAATCGAGGCCTTCCCAGTCCAAATCCTCATAGCGCGGCATCCATCCAATGGGACTTTCGATAGCATTGGCTTTATGGTTGGCGCGATCGACAATCCACTTAAGGACGCGTATATTTTCCCCAAAACCTGGCCATATAAAATTGCCATCAGCGTCCTTGCGGAACCAATTTACGCCGAATATTAGGGGTGGATTAGGGTTGGAAAGGCCGACATGCAGCCAATAATCGAAGTATGAGGCCATATTGTAACCGCAAAATGGAAGCATTGCAAAAGGA
>MWDY01000277.1 GCA_002070755.1 Spirochaetes bacterium ADurb.Bin110
AGCCCCTGCTCGATCTTATCTTGCTCAGACTTCAGTTCTTCTGCTTTAGCTTCCATCTCGGCAATTCGTCGCTCTGCAGAAAGTGCACGATCACGATAGCGTGCGATTTCTTCTTCAGCCGCTTGAGCTTTACGCTCCATAGTAGCAGCGCGCTCCTCGGCTTCGGCAGCCTTTAGTTCAGCCTGGGCTGCTTTTTCTTCGGCTTCCTTGGCATGAGTGCTAAGGCTCTCAAGTTTCTCGGAAATCTCAGTGACCAATCGTATTTGAGCCGCATTCTGACGTTCGAGTTCAGCATTCTGATTCCTGAGCAGCTCCTCTGCGCGTGTTGTGTCCGCAAGCTGACTCTCCAAGTCCGCGTTTTCTTGTCTCAGTTTTGTAATAAGAACAACCGCTTTTTCGACCCGCGCTTCTAGCGCGCGAACCTGCTCAAGATTCAACATATCTTTTACCCCTGAAGGGCTGCTTTAGCCTTCTCCACAATTGCATCGAAAGTTGCCGGGTCGCGCGCAGCCATATCAGCAAGCATCTTTCGATCTACCTTTACATCAGCTTTCGAAAGCCCTTCCATAAAGCGACTATAACTGATATTCCTCATGCGACAAGCTGCATTTATGCGAGTGATCCAGAGTCTTCTGAAATCTGCTTTTTTATTGCGCCTGTCGTTGTAGGAATCTTGTAGCGCTTTGGCGACCGCATCTTTTGCTGCTTTATGATTGGAATGTCGCCGGCCCCAGTAGCCTTTTGCAAGCTTGAGTGTTTCTTTGCGATGATCTTTTCGTTTTGTTCCATCTATTGCTCTCGGCATAGCCTTTCATCCTCCAATTCTGTTAGCCATAAGGGAGAAGCTTTTTCTTGATCTGGTAAACGGGACCAGAATCAAGGAATCCGGGCTTTCTCAAATTTCTCTTGCGCTTTGTGGTCTTCTTGGTGAGAATGTGGCGCAAGTTCATTTTCTTATATTTTACTTTGCCGCTAGCTGTAAGTGTATAACGTTTTGCTGCGGCCTTTTTGGTCTTCATTTTGGGCATTATGCACCATCCTTCTAAATCAATGTTCTATTCCCGGGGCGACAGTCATAGTATCGCCTTCTGGCTGTTTTTTTGCTGCGCTTGTCTTTGGTTGAAGCACCATCGACATAAAACGACCTTCCATAACAGGAGATCGTTCGAGTACATAGGAGCCTTCCAGTTTAGCAAGAATTCTTTGAAGGATTTCCTCACCTATTTCCGTATGCGCCAGCTCTCTTCCGCGGAAGCGAATAGTCACTTTGACCTTATTGCCATCCTCTAGGAATTCTCGCGCATGATTCGCCTTAAAGTCGAGATCGTGCTCAGCGATCTTGGGCTGCATGCGAATTTCCTTGAGTTCCGTGACCTTTGCCCGCTTTTTTGCATCTTTTACCTTTTTTTCTTGCTCAAACTTGTACTTGCCATAGTTAAGCAATCTACATACAGGCGGAACGGATTGCGGTGCAACTTCCACGAGGTCGAGTCCGACCTCATGTGCGATCCGCAATGCCTCAAGAGTAGGGACTATTCCTCTCTGCTCGCCATTTTCATCGATCAGACGCACTTCGCGCACACGGATCTGCTCGTTGATCCGCAAATCTTTCTCTGCCAACTGGCCTCCTCTGCCGCAGGCTCGCTTCTCCTAACGGGGGTAAAGAAGCAAGCTCTTTTCTCTGCCTTTTCGACAGCTCAAAGGCGCGGCGTATATTATCATACTCATCCCTGTAGGTAAAGGCCTGCAGAGATGTTCGTTACAAAATACTCTATGCTAAATACTAAGCGCGGTTCGCGGAACCGAGTACTTCGATATTCTTGTGCATGTAAAGCTTCTTTAGTTCATCTCGTGCAGGCCCCAGGTATTTGCGCGGATCGAACTCTTCAGGATGCTCAAAAAGAACTTTTCGCACAATAGCGGTCATGGCAAGCCTTCCATCGGAATCGATGTTGATCTTGCATACCGCACTGCGAGCTGCTTTCCTAAGCTGATCTTCTGGTATGCCCACAGAGTCTGGGAGTTTCCCACCGTACTGCTCGATCATGCGCACATACTCGACGGGAACCGAGGAAGAACCATGAAGAACAATTGGGAATCCTGGAATTCGCTTTTCCACTTCTTCGAGGATATCGAAGCGAAGTGGAGGAGGAATCAGCACTCCATCGGCAGTACGAGTACATTGCTCTGGCTTGAACTTTGCACGACCATGGCTTGTACCAATCGAGATAGCGAGACTATCGACTCCCGTCTTCTTGACGAAGTCTTCGACTTCTTCGGGCCTTGTGTAATGGCTCCTTTCCGCCGATACCTCATCCTCGATACCTGCAAGCACCCCAAGCTCTCCTTCCACACTTACATAGTCCTTCTGAGCATGGGCAAATTCAACCACTCTTTTTGTAAGAGCAATATTTTCATCGTAAGGCAGATGAGAACCATCTATCATCACGGAAGAAAAACCGTTTTCTATGCAATCCACGCATAGCTCGAAACTATCACCATGATCCAAGTGCAGTACGATGGGAATAGGATAGCCTAGCTCTTTTGCATATTCGACAGCACCTTTTGCCATCGATCGCAGTAATGTAGCATTTGCATACTTGCGTGCACCAGAGGATACCTGAAGTATGACAGGGCTTCTCGTCTCAACACAAGCCTGAATAATAGCCTGCATCTGCTCCATGTTGTTAAAATTATAGGCTGGGATAGCGTATCCACCCTCCATAGCCTTGCGGAAAAGCTCAACACTGTTTACAAGGCCAAGCTCTTTATAACTGATCATATAATCCTCCGACAACCTAGAAATTCTCTTTGCAGCAGGTTATTGTCGTTATATAGAGAATTATGCGATTATGCAACAGGTTTATCAAATGTGGCACACAATTGAGCATTGCTCCACTTCTTTCTACCGAAGACTCCCTCGCACATCGATGTATATAACCATTGTACTGATCAACCTCTTATTCTCAAGCTGTAAGCATCCAGCTGCACAAGCAATTTTTGATGAAGCTTTTATGCTTCTCTATCCGGATCTCTCTCAAGCTGTTGCAAGAGAATTCCCGCTAGAGAGTGTAGCAAGCCTTAAAGGCGCTCCACAGCTTTTGGAAAAAATAATTAAAAAGAAGACCGCAGACAATCAGTCTTTGAATATCTTCATAACGAGTCCATCTGTAGCTGCAGCACTTCAAGAATTTGCCTCTGAAGATCGCTTTGCGGTAATAAATCTTCTGGCTCCGGCAAATGGCTTTTTTTCTGTTGAATGGGATAATGCTTGGGCATACCAACAGCTAGGACTTCTAGCGGGCTATCGCGTTGCTGCTCTCCGAAAGGAGACAGCGAAAGATGCCTCCGCAGCTCTGCTCTTTGCTCGTGGTATAGGAAGGAGCGATAAGGAGCTAGAGGTATTCAATCAAGCCTTTAGAGAAGCCTATCTGCTAGCTACTATTGGCACTAAGCAAAAACAATCTTCAAATGAAGTCGAAATGGTTCCTAAAAACGCCCTTGAAATCTTCGATGTAGACAATATGAATCTTCCTGGAGATAGGCTCGAGCAGGCTCTCTCTGTGCTGCGACAAATAGAAGAAAAAAAACCCACAATCTTGATTTTCGCCTGTACAAGCAGGCTTGCTCTGGAGAGAGCCTGCGAGATTCAAGGCATAGATATCATGGCCGATCTAAGAGGTCTTGGAAAGGATATTTCACATAAAAGACTATTTGCAGCGCTTGGAGAAAATAGCTCCTACCTTATAAGAGCGCTCCGAAACACAGCAAAAGAAATACAAAATGGAAACACCGAACCTCATTCAGAATATATAAGACCTGATCTTATATTATCGAAAGAGGCTCGGCGCATACAGCAAAAGCTAAAACCCTAGATGCTTAAAGCTAAAGTATTTTCTTCTAAAGAGCGCTCAGTGCTAATGGCAAGCTCGCTGCCAGATAGGCTGACATGAATGGTGTCGCCTTCCATGATTTCGCCAGCGAGAATCTTCTTGGCAATGGGATTCTCAAGCAAGTTTTGGATTGCCCTTTTGAGAGGACGCGCTCCAAATTGTTCGTCGTATCCTTCCTTTGCGATATAATCGATGGCTTTATCTTCTATCTCAAGCTTGATATTCCTCTGCGCAAGCCGCTCTCCGAGCTCACTGAGCCTTAACTGAGCAATCTTGCGGATCATGGATTCATTGAGTCGATCAAAGACGACAATCTCATCGATGCGGTTTAGGAATTCTGGCTTGAAGTACGTCTTGAGAAGTCCATCGATCCGATCTCGAATCTCGTCCATGCTTTTCATGGTGAGAATGAACTCCGAGCCTATGTTGCTCGTCATGATGATAATGACATTGCGAAAATCTACGACTCTTCCTTGACCATCGGTAAGGCGGCCGTCATCCAGGAGCTGTAGAAGAACATTGAATACCTCTGGGTGGGCCTTTTCGATCTCATCGAATAGCACGACAGAATAAGGGCGCCTTCTCACTGCTTCGGTTAGTTGACCACCTTCCTCATAGCCTACATATCCAGGAGGAGCGCCAATGAGCCTCGAAACCGAATGCTTTTCCATGTATTCACTCATATCGATCCGTGTAAGAGCTCGCTCATCATTGAAGAGGAATTCGGCTAGCGCTTTTGCAAGCTCTGTCTTTCCAACTCCAGTTGGTCCAACAAAGAGGAAAGAGCCCAGAGGTCGGCGTGGATCTGAAAGCCCCGCCCTATTGCGACGTATTGCATCCGCTACAGCTCGCAGCGCTCTTTCTTGACCGATTACTCTCTTACCTAACTGACTCTCTAGCTCGACATATTTTTGTATTTCGCTCGAAAGCATCTTGGAAACAGGAATGCCTGTCCAAAGAGACACGACTTTGGCTATGTCTTCGTCGGAGACTTCTTCGCGCAGAAGTCTTGGCTTGCCTTCTTCTTCTTGGACTTTCTTGGATAATTCCTCGAGTTTTTGCTGAACTTCGACGAGCTTGCCATATTTGATCTCAGATGCTTTGGCGAGCTGACCTTCACGTACAAGCTGATCCACTTGAATCTTGTATTCTTCGATCTGCTGCTTAAGTTGACGAATTTCCTCAATCAACTGCTTTTCTTGCTGCCAACGGGCCATCATTTCATCGCGTTTTTCGGAAAGCTCGGCTATCTCTTTTTCGAGTTTGCTCCGTCGTTCTATAGAAGCAGGGTCTGTCTCTTTTTTAAGAGCATCTGCCTCCATTCGAAGCTGAATCAATCTGCGTTGTATCTGATCGAGCTCAGTTGGCTGGCTCTCGATCTCCATCTTGAGTCTAGAAGCTGCTTCATCGACAAGATCTATAGCTTTGTCTGGCAGGAATCGAGAGGTGATATAGCGATCGGATAGAACTGCCGCTGCTATAAGCGCATCATCGCGAATTCGCACACCATGGTGCACCTCATAGCGCTCCTTTAGACCGCGCAAAATGGCAATCGTATCCTCTACACTGGGAGGGGCGCAATAGATCGGCTGAAACCTGCGTTCGAGCGCTGCATCCTTTTCGATATGCTTGCGATACTCATCGAGAGTAGTCGCACCTATAGCGCGGAGTTCTCCACGGGCAAGCGCTGGCTTTAAGAGGTTCGAGGCATCCATGGCTCCTTCCGCTGCTCCGGCTCCGACTAGAGTATGCAGTTCATCGATAAAGAGTATGATTTTGCCTTCGGATTTGGTTATCTCAGTGATGACAGCCTTTAGCCTCTCCTCGAATTCGCCACGAAATTTGCTTCCAGCCACTATAGCTCCTAAATCGAGCGCAAGAACCTTTTTATCTTTTAGACTGTCTGGAACATCGCCCGATATAATGCGCTGCGCTAAGCCTTCGACAATGGCCGTTTTTCCTACGCCTGGCTCCCCTATGAGCACGGGATTATTCTTTGTTCTTCTGGAAAGAACCTGCATTACCCGGCGGATTTCTTCATCTCGACCAATTACAGGATCGAGCTTGCCTGCGCGAGCAAGGGCGGTGAGATCGCGGGTGTATTTTTCTAATACCTGGTACTTTTCTTCTGCATTTTCATCGGAAGCGGTCTGCGAGCCTCTTATCGATTTTAGGGCTGCAAGCACCCCTTCGTGCGTGACTCCTATCGATCTAAGCAAAGACGCGGCCCTGGACTCTACAATTAAAAGCGCTAAGAAAAGGTGCTCGCTCGCAACGAATTCGTCCTTCATCGATTCGGATTCGGACTCGGCTTTAGCGATAACCTTTTGCATTGCTGGAGAAAAATAGACCTGAGCGGCTTCACCATAAGTCTTTGGCAGAGTTTTGAGCAGATCAGCAAGCCTTTGCTCCAGCTTGGCCCGATCTATTCCTAACCGGTCTATGATCGAAGAGACGACTCCTCCCTCCTGATCCAATAGAGCTAAGAGAAGATGTTCAGGTTCTATAGAGCTGTGATCATTCTTCTGAGCTATGGAAGCTGCATCGCGGAGCGCTTCCTGAGCTTTTAAAGTAAAATTTTCGTAATTCATAGTGTTTTTCCTTTGTGGTTGAAAAGAGATTTTTCATTATTAAGTATACAAATTCAGACATGAGTTAGGCAAATGAAGTTATATAAATTGCTCGGCAGCACCTAATAGCTGTGTATTGTAGAGTGACTATGAATTAAGCGAACGTTTATTATTCTTCCTCGAATTCGGGGACTTTTGCCTTGAGCGAGCGGATAAAATCATCTCCGCTCACCCCCTTCTTGAGCGCGATGAATACAACATTATCTCGTCCCGATATCGTGCCAATTACTTCATCGAAGCCCATATTGTCTATTGCAAGCGCGACCGAATCCGAATGCCCTGAAAAAGTCCGCACAACGACGAGGCTCTGATTCCAATCGATCGAAACATAACCTCGCAAAAAGTCCTGAATATAGTGACGCTCTGATTCTCGGCGTTCTTCTTCGGAAGGGATGGAATAGTAATAGCCGGAATGCCCGTCTGAGAGCTTTCCTACCTTTAAATACTTCAAATCGCGAGAAAGTGTTGCCTGTGTCACCGAATAGCCATGATCTTCCAAAAGCTGAAGCAGCTTTTCCTGCGAATCGACTCTGTTCTCTTTGATGATGGCTTTTATTACCTTTAATCGCTCCGCTCGTTCTTTCATAATCTCTCCGATAGTTCTACTATTGCCACCTTATAATTAATTATTGCATAGGTATGCAAAAAAGGCAAGGAAAACCAATGAAGAGTCCTGGACGCAAAAAAATGCAACATGATCACCTTTTCATAAATTTGTTCTGCACCCCGATGCAGGGCTATCGCCCTTGCTTAATGACTCTATTCTCTTCTCAGGACTGTCACACAATTGGTGACGCTGGAGCCCCCCACATTGAACGTCACACCAATCGATGGAGTTTTCTTTGCTAAAGTCGCTCCAATGGGCCGGCCTATAAGCTGCTTATAAATAAGAGCATGCATGGAGACGCCGGTCGCACCAACCGGATGCCCTTTTGCTTTCAGACCTCCTGAAAGGTTTATGGCACAGCGCGAATCATCCCGGGTAAAGCGACCTTCCATGTAATCGAATCCTGAGCGCCCCTCTGCGGAGAGACCCAGAGCTTCGGTGCATAAAAGCTGATTGATGGTGAAACAATCGTGTACTTCTGCGATATCAACATCGGAGAAAATAATTCCGGCTTCGGCAAATGCCTGTTGTACGGCCTTTTTGCCCGCTATGAGCTCATGCATATTTTGGCGCGTGGATAATGCAAAGCGTTCGTTTGCATGACCAATTCCAGCGACTTTGACAGCCTTTTCCGACTTTGCGATCGAAATAGTGTCACATGCAAGCAGTACCGCCGCAGCCCCATCGCTGACAAGCGAACAGTCGTGGAGCCTCAAAGGCTCTGCGATAATGGGATTTTTTTCATCTGGAAGTGCAAGAATTGCATCAGCGTCTATAAGCCCTAATCTATCTGCAGGCCCTCCTTTTCCAAAGTGAGCAAGAGGATTATCGATGCCATTTCGATAATTGAGTGCGGAGACTGCAGCAAACATTCGCGCAAGCTGGGATCGGCTAAAGCCATACTGCGCTGCATAGCCTTTTGCATATTCAGCGAATAGACCTGGGAATGTATAGCCTCTGGCTCCTTCTTCAGGCCAATAGGAGCATGTAGCGAGCGCATGCGTAACGCCCTTGCTGTCGAGAAGATTCATCTTTTCGACGCCAATCACAAGAGCGATATTCACTCGGCCTGCTTCAATCGCATAAAGGGCGCTGTACAGAGCTGCCGATCCTGATGCACATGCATCTTCACATCGATACATGGGCTTGAATCTCAAAGCCTCAGGATCGATTTCCGTCGCGAATGCGGCAATATGCTCTTGGTTTGCAAATAAGCCAGGCGCGCAGGAACCCACCCATACCGCATCGATATCCTGCGCCTCTATGCCCGCATCTGCAATCGCGCCCCTACCTGCCTCTTGCATTAGATCATAAATGGATTTAAGGTCAATGACCTCCCCTGTCTCCTTGTTCTTTTTGACAAAATTGCCAAACTGGGTATTGTATGCTCCGATAATGCTCACTTTTGCCACAATGGTTCCCTCTCTTCAGCAAGAAATTCCCTAAGAAGCTTTAAGAAGAGCATCGGATCCTCGACAATCACCGAATGGCCTATGTCTTCTAGCGTCACAAGGCTCGCATTTGGGAATGCCTCTGTTGTCTGTTTTGCCATCTCGTCGGTAATGAGCGCATCAAGGCTGCCCCGAATCACTAACACTCTGCCCTGGTACTCTGCACATTTCGAGCTTATATCGAAATGCGACAGCGCTTCTGCATTCCCGATCCACGCTGATGTCGCCATCTGCTGTGCATCATCGACTAACTTTTGGAAAAATGCTTCATCTTTGAGCCCGGGCACTACGGCTCTGAGCGCTTGCTCAAGCACCGCCCTGTTAGTACGCATGAGTTCGATGAGAGGATGGCGATCTTTAGGAGTGACAAGGCCCATTGGAGATCCTGAATCTATGAGTATCAAAGCTTTTGCAAGATCGTGGCGGTTTAAGGCGAGCATCTGGGCGACGCAGCCCCCCAATGAATGGCCTACTATAACAGCATCTTTGATGCCCTTTGCATCCATGAAGCCTGCCACCGATTCTGCATAGTGCGCAATGGTAATCTCCTCTAAAAGTGGTGAAGATCGACCAAAATTCGGCATATCCGGGGCAAAAACGCGATACCCTGGAACATCCATCACAAGCTCATACCATAAAGAAGAAGCAGTGTTCCCATGCACATAAACAAGAGGCGATCCTCGCCCCATTTCCCTATAATACATAGAAATAGTACCTATGGATACGAAACCAGCTTCCATATTTCCTCCCAAAAGCCTCTAGATTCCCAAGTATGATTTGATCACATGGGGATTTGTCTTCAGGCCTTCTGAGCTATCCTCAAGCACGATATGGCCATTCTCGAGCACATATCCCCGGTCGATTGCACGAAGACTTTCGCGCACATTCTGTTCGGTGACCAAAATCGAAACTGAAGCCTTAAGCCCTTTAAGAACATTGAAGACTTCAGCTACAATCGAAGGCTGCAAGCCAAGCGAAGGCTCATCGAGAATAAGGAGTCTAGGTTTAGACATAAGAGCCCTGCCAATTGCGAGCATCCTTTGCTCGCCGCCGGAAAGTGTCCCTGCGATCTGCGAGCGCCGCTCTTTCATAATGGGAAAGAGTTCAAAGACTCTTTCAAGTTGTGATTGGACATCGTCCTTTGCATGAGGAATATAGACTGCTCCCAGAATAAGGTTGTCTTCGACAGACATGCCAGGAAAAAGCTCTCTTTCCTGAGGCACAATCGCAACACCCATCCTAGAAATATGATGCGTTTCCTGCCCTGCGATATTTTTTCCTTCGAACTCGATTTTCCCCTTCCAAGGCTTTATGATACCCATAATTGCGCTGATGAGCGTTGTTTTCCCAGCGCCATTTGGGCCAAAAAGGCCTACAGATTCCGATCCTACTTCAAAATTGATCCCTTCGAGTACCTTTAAGCGGCCATAGCCGCATTCCAGACCCTGTATGGTGAGCATTATGCGGCTCCTCCTAAATAAGCCTCTATGACACGAGGATCCTTCGACACATCTTCGTATTTGCCTTCCGCGATTATCTCGCCCGCTTCCATTACAATGACGCGGTGCGTCAACTCTCGAATAACACCCATAACATGTTCTACCACGCCTATTGCAACTTTCCTTTCTTTTGCCAGCTTCTGAACCATGGCGATGAGTTCTTTTGTCTCATCTGCATTAAGTCCAGCCATTAATTCATCTAGAAAGAGCACCTCTGGCTCATTTGCCAAGGCTCGTGCTATCTCCATTTTCTTTATTTCGAGGATTGTGAGGTGGCTTGTATCTCTCTCGACATTCTGCAAGCCTAGTTCGCTGCAGAGCTCCTCAGCTCTCTTACGGGCCTCTTTAAGGTTATGCCCTCTAGCAAATATCGATCCTACCATGATATTTTGGATCAAGGTGAGGTTTTCAAGAGGGTGGATGAGCTGATAGGTGCGCGCAATCCCAAGCCTTGCGCGCTCATGCGCAGGCATAGAAGTAATATCTTTTCCTTTGAATTCAATTTTCCCATCGCTTGGCATGATGATCCCAGAAACTAGATTGATAAAGGTTGTCTTGCCAGCTCCATTGGGGCCGATGATCCCGAGTATCTCTCCCTCCTCCATGGAAAAAGAGACATTGTTCACCGCAACCAGACCGAGGAAGCGTTTAGTGAGATTCTTCGTTGCAAGCTTCATTATGCGCTCCTCCCATTCGTGGTTTTTAAGCCTTGTCGTAGGAGCTGCCTGAGTCCTCGGGGCATAAAGAGAATCACGATGATGATCATGATGCCATACACCACAAGGTGGCCATAGGGAATTTTCAATTTGAGCCATTCCGAGACAATGCCAAGAAGTAGCGCTCCAAAAATGGGGCCAGTGGTACTATAGATGCCTCCAAGAAGCGCCATAGCGATAGGGAGAAGCATGAAATCGGTAGTAAACACCGTATCTGGCGTTGCAAATCCATACGATTGCACGAAAATTCCGCCCAGGAGGCCCTGGATAGCGGATGTCACTACAAAAGCCAAGAGCAGCCAACGAAATATGTTCACACCCGATGATTGCGCTGAGATCTCATTATTGCGTATTGCGGTAAGCGCAAAATGTACTTTGCTGTTTTCGAACCAATATGAACCACCAAGCGCGATACCGAGGCCCGCAAGTGTAAGCCAATACAGCCTATTCGCATTTCCTCCAAAGATCACACCTTGCATGACAATTCCTTCAGGACCACCGGTAAATTCATGCAAGTTCTGCACAATGATACGAAAAATTTCGCCAAGTGCAAGAGTGACAATCGAAAAATACATCGCCCTCAGGCGCAAGATAAGAAAACCGATGATAAAGGCGACCAAGCCTGCAAAAATCGCCGCAAATACAATCGAAACCCATGAAGGCATACCGCCGTGAATAACCCCGAGAATCGATGCATAGGCTCCCAGTCCGAAAAGACCTGCGATTCCAAAAGAGACCTGTCCAGAACGAAGCAGCATATCCCAGGTAATTGCCAGCGCCATATACATCATGATATTGCGCCCCACCTGGAGCGGATAATCTCCTGCAAAAAAAGGTAGTGCAACCGCAAGTATTCCAAAAATCAGCGAAAATAATTTTGACATATTGCGCTTCATGACTTTCTTCCTTTTAGTGAGCGACCCAGAATTACGATGATGATCAGTACAAAAAACACTATCTCTGCCCAATCGCGCGTTCCGCGAAAAGCTCGAAGGAAATTTTCTGCAACGCCAAGAAGCACACTTGCGCCAAGTATTCCGGGAATATTGCCAATACCTGCCATTGCGATAAGGCAGAAGCTCTTCATGGTAAAAGGAGAACCTACTATTGGAAAAATTGCTGATTTTGTCAAAAAGAGAGCTCCCATGGCCCCTACAAGGGCGGTAGCGATGGCAAATACCAAACCATAAGTTCTATAGACATCGATGCCAACTATCGCAGCGCCACGCGGATTTTGTCCAACTGCAAGAGCTGCTTTGCCAGTTATTGTCTTAGTAAGGAAATACTGCAAACCATAAGCAAAGATAATCGCGACAGGCACAAAAACAAATGACCAGATTCCAAAAGTCAGATCTCCAATAGTCATGGACGCGGAAACGTAGTCGAGTGGAATTTTATAGGTCTGCGAGGTAAAAATGAGATTGATGGTCTGGGTGAACGCAATGGCAAGTCCGAAAGTAAGGATGAGCTGATTCAATTCTGGCGCTTTGAGTGCCCTCCGTATTGTCAGCTGAAAAATAACCCAGCCAAAAATCGCAGTCACCACCGCGGTGGGAACTATCGCCAGAAGAGGATCTATGCCAAAAGCCTTACAAGCATTGTAGGCGGTATATGCCGCGAGCATCATGAATTCGCCATGGGCAAGGTTTACAATATGCACAATGCCAAGTACCAGACCCATCGGAATCGCTATGGCTGCATAGAGAGCAGCTGCTTGCAATCCATAAATAAGTACAGTCGGCTTCCAAACTATGAGCAAGATCGAAACCGCTATGAGAATTGCCGCCAGAATGGCTTTGCTTCGTTTTACTACCATCTTCGCCGCCTGTTTTTCAAAAGATACCGCCGCGGCATGATATTGAACCTACTCACCCGCGGCGGCTTTCTAGACATTGGTACTCTCTACCCCTTAGTAGAAAATTTATTTCCATGCGGGGAATGGATATACCGGCTCTATTGTCTGCGCTTCAAATGGCCAAATTACCTCTTGTCCTCCATTGCGCCATTGGAGAATCTTCTGCCTTGTAATTCCCTGGTGCTTAATGATCTCAGATGGCTTAAAGGTAATCGTTTCGCCAAGTGTGGATACATACTTGGTTGCCTCCAACGCTTTTATGAGCGCAGTTGGCTCAGTGGTTCCCGCAGATCTGATGCCTTCGGCAAGGATGTAGATCGCATCATATGCAAGAGGAGCGAAATATGTTGCAGGCTCTTCCTTATATTTTGTAACATAGCTCTTATAGAATTTTGCGCTCGCGGGGATATTCTTATTCATAGAAGGCGACCACATGCCATAGAGCCATACATTGTTCGAGAGCTTGGATGCACCGAAATCGATGGGCCATCCAGGAGGCGCTCCGAGGTAAATAGGAGGCGCAAAGTTCATCGCCTTGGACTGCTCAAGAAGAGGCAGCGCGTCCGCATCATATCCAGCCCAAAGAAAGAGGTCTGGCTTGAAGGCTTTCGCTGCCTCGAGCACTGCGGTATAGTCCCCTCCGCCCAGAAGTGCGCTCTTAAAAGAAGCGCCATCGACAATATAGTCGCTCTTTCCAAAGAGCACTTTTGTCGCATCCCAGGAGGATTTGCCGAAAGCTCCCTCTTCGTATGCTAGGAAAATTTTCTTAATCTTGATCTGCGGATATTTCTGCTGTATTGCAGTCCAGCCTTCTACATACGAAGCACCCTGATTGTAGTCCCACGGGTGGAGATGGAAATAGAAATCCGATCCAGGGCTTGGGCCAAGCGCTTTTTCCACCGCGCTGCCTGCAGCGCCAGTCGCCATAACGACCTTACCGTATTTCTTGTAAGTCGGCACCTTGCCCATCTCTGCCCCAGAAGCCATCCCGCCCACAAAGACTTCGACCTTATCCACAGTCGCCAGCTTTTCTACGGCAGCAGCAGCTTTATCAGCCTTGCCTTCATCATCGACTACAATGAGTTCGAGCTTCTTGCCAAGCACGCCACCTGCAACGTTGATCTCTTCCACCGCTATCTGCGCAGCAGCACTTCCTTGTTTGCCTGTGATATCGGCAAGAGTCCAGATGCCACCGACTTTGATGGTGCCCTGTGCAAAAGCGCTGCCCGCAAGCACTGCGAACAGTGCAAATGCGAATACCATTCGTTTCATGAATGCCTCCTTGAGCCGCATCTCAAGACTGCGGCCTTTTTTTATCCGACGCGGTCAAAGCCGCCCGGAAATAGCCAGCTTTACAGCCCCTTATAGACTCCCCATTGCACCACCGTGCTCGCCCATACGAAGCCAAGCCCCGCCCCTACCATCACAACCCTGCTCCCTTCCCCGATCTTACCCGTCTCCAACCCCAGCTTTATCGACAAAAGCTGGTCGTTTTGCCCCAGGTGCCCATACTCTTCTAGATAGGTCGATTGCTCTTCGCGCAAGCCCAGTTCTTTCAGCACTGCAAGATGGGCACTCCTCTTAAAATGCAAAATTGCGAGATAGTCGATCTGGTGCTCGCCAAAGCCGCTCTTTCGCATCGATTCGCGGATCACGGTGTAGAAATTGGGCATCGTAATATCGTTGAGTTTTTGCTTGAATGCTTGCTCATCAGGCACGAAAAATGATGCATGCTCCACATCTTCAGGTCTTGGCGGCCACACTCTCGAGCCAAGCACAGGCACCACGCAGGTCTCCGACAACGAGCCATCGCCCCTAAATGCTGATGCCATAACAACATTTCTACCAAGATTTTTTTTCAGCACACAAGCTGATCCCGCTGAACCGATATCCATCATGAATCGTGTGGGAGAGTAGGTGAGATCTATTAGGTCGTTGTTTCGGTATCCGGAGACAAGGAGCACCGTATTGAGATCGTCGCGCACAAGCATAAGCGATTTCGCAACATCGATTGCAGCCATCATCGAGCCGCACATGGCTTCCATATCGAAGCTCCAAGCTCGTCTCGCTCCGATCTGGTTTGCCACGTAGAGGCCCGCGAGCCAGCAGGGATAATCCTTATGCTGACCCCCACACCAGATCACGAGATCGATATCCTGAGCCTTGATAGCAGCGTCATCGAGAGCTGCTTGCGCAGCTCTTAGTCCCAAATAGCTAGTTGTCTCATCTGGACCAGCGACAGGCTTTTTCTTAATACCAAACTTAAGGGCAATTACCTCTTCAGGCACCGAAGTCGCTCTTGCGAGATCCGCAGCAGTCATATATTGTTTTGGCAGATAGAGTCCAATACCTGCAATTCCTATGTGCATCGTACTCTCCCTGGAAAGGCTCATTCAACGCTATTGGTGCATTCGTCCTCGTTAGAGATGAATCACTTCTCACCATATTGTGGGGCTATTTTTGCTATTCGTCAAGAGGAGAAATCAGTTATCTATGGTGAAATTATTCCAAGCTTGCAGACTATTTGTCAAAAAATCTTATAATATATTATATTATATTATTTTAATGGTTTTTTCTGTTTTTGTGGATATTTCGTGATATTTCACTTGCGTGAATAGAAAACCGAGGTTATACTAGAGCTTGGTAAGAGGTGAATCATCTCTCACCATAGAGGCAGTCGATGGATAACAGTACACAACAGGCGCTTGTCGACAGTGCCATAGATCTCTTTTCCTCTAAATGGTATGCGACTGTTTCGGTTGCTGAAATCTGCCGCCATGCAGGCCTTTCCAATGGAGCCTTTTATCGACATTTTCGCAGCAAAGAAGAGATTTTCTGTGCGATTCTCGATTATGTGATTCAACAGATCGAAAAAAACCTCGAGGTTTTGCCAAAATTTCCCCAAGCAGAGAGAATCCAAGCATTTGTGAATATTCTTTACGATTTTTCCCAACAACATACAGCTCTTGTGCGCGTATTCAGAGAAGGGCAATACAGGTTCTTTGAGTATGAGCGCAAACTCAAAGATGTCTACGAAAAGGCATTTGAAGTGGTCTTTGGAAAACCTCCTACGGTCGCAGAATATCTCTTTGCAGTCGCAGGCCTGAGGTTTTCGAGCATCCGCGCCGCCATGCATCAGATCCCAGTAAAGACCGAGGTACTCGCGATAATCTTAAGAAATGGAATTTTTGAACCTCAAGAAATCAACCCTGAAAAAATATTTGCCACTTCTATCATCCCGCTCGCTATAGAGCTTTTGCCTAATACACGCCAGCGTCTTTTGGCTGAAGGGCGAAAATTGTTTGGCGAAAAAGGATACTTTGAGACAAATATTCACGAGGTAGCCTCCAATGCAGGATTGGCGATTGGTTCATTCTATCGTCACTTCGAGAGTAAGGAATCTTTCTATAGACAGGTAATCCGCGATGTAGGCAGAGATGTGCGTCATTTCATCACCATAAATTTGCAAAGCGACCTCAACCATGTTGAGCGTGAAATGCGCGGCTTGTGGCTCTTCATCCTTTTTCTTTCGATAGACCAATATTGCTACAATATTGTGCGAGAGGCCGAGTTTGTGCTTCCTGATGAAGTGCGAGATTACTATGATGCATTTCACAAAGGTTATCTAAAACGGGAAGATTCTCAGCCCTGCTGCGATACCACGACATGCATCGAATTCATGATAGGAGTAGCACATTATTTTGGTATCGAAGTTATCTTTAATAAATCACCTGAAATCGCACAGAACACTATAGAAGAAATAGGGTTCCTATATATGAATGGCTTGGCACATACTTTTGAGAAAAAAGAAGGCCAAAACGAAAAGAGCACACGGCGAAAGAGAGGGGAGGAATAAATGGCAAAAGCAGTGATTATTGGCACGGGGCTCTATGTGCCAGGCAATCCTATCGACAATGAGACCATAATGAAGCTGACCGGCATCGAGTTCGATGCTGCGCGCCAGGAAGAAAAGATCGGTATAAAGAAGAGATATATTGCCCGGCTTTCTGGACTGCAGGAGACAACTGCGGATTTTGCGGAAAGAGCAGCCCGCCGCGCGCTTGAGGCTGCAAAGGTAAACCCAAAGGATGTGGGTCTCTTTATTGTAGCGACAGACACTCCTGAATATATCTCTCCCGCAACAAGTATCCTCGTCCAGGGCCGCCTACAAGGCGGGGAGACAGGCGCAAAATCCTTCGATCTGGGCGCTTCATGCGCAAGTTTTGTCGAAGCCCTGGACGCAGCTGCCCGACATCTTGTGACGGATCCTAGCCTCCACTATGCAGTGGTGGCCGGAGTCTACAATATGCCAGCCTATATTCAAGAGGGAGATGCCTTTGGCTGGTTTATTTTTGCTGATGGAGCAGGAGCTGTCGTCCTTGAGAGACAGGAACAAAGCAATTCTGGCTATATCGAAGGTGCATTTATCACCGATGGAACGCAATGGAATTTCTTAGGAGTATATGCTGGTGGCACAAAAAAATCCATCACCCATGAAAGTCTAAATGCCGGTGAGTATGGGCTTCAGCTTTTACAGAAAATGCCGGGAGATCGCAATGTTAAGCTCTGGCCTCCCCTCGTTCAGCGCTTGCTTGATAAGGCAGCAATATCCCAATCAGCGGTAAGCCATTACCTTTTCACCCAGATCAATAAGTCGGTGATCGAACAGGTGATGGAGATCCTGGGAGAACCTCTCGAAAAAACAACAATGGTAATGGATCGCTATGGCTACACAGGCTCAGCCTGTATCCCTATGGCACTCCATGAGGCTTTGAAAGAAGGCCGCATCAAAAAAGGCGACCTTGTTGTGCTTGTTGCTTCAGGCGCAGGTCTAGCTGTAGGTGCTGCGCTCTTGAGACTATAGGATCTGGGAATCCGCGCGTATAGAGACACCTATAAGACTGAAAGAATTTGGAGGTCATATGAATTCACTGGATGAGTATAGACGAAAGCACCTATCCATTCCCGAAGCTGTCGCAAAAATCAAGAGCAACGATAATATTGTCGTCGCAATGTGCGCCTCAGAGCCGCAGGGAAGCATGGCTCAATTTCATACAGTAGCGGATAAAGTTGAAAATGTGAGGGTTTTTTCATGCCTCACCTTGCAACCATATGATTTCTATATGAAGCCTGAGATGAAAGGCCATTTTGAATTAGCAAGCTGGTTCCATGCACCAGGGCCTAGAGCTGCCTTAAAAGCAAATGCGGGGACGGTTACCTATGTTCCCAACATGCTTCATCGTTCTGCTGCTGATTTTATTTATGCTCGGAAGCCCAATATTTTCTGGGGAACCTGTACGCCTCCCGACAAACATGGATTTGTGTCGCTTTCTCTTGGAATAACCTATGAGAAAGACATATTAGAGGCTGCTGATCTGGTCATTCTAGAGGTAAATCCTCGCCTGCCTCGCACCTTCGGCGATACTCATCTGCATATCTCCGAAGTAGACTACTTTGTGGAAAACGATCAACGGGTACCTGAGCAGCCCTCTCCCCAGCCAAGCGAGATCGATCTCACTATTGGAAGATATATTGGCGAACTCATCGAAGACGGATCGACAGTCCAGCTCGGCATTGGCGGCATTCCGAACGCCGCTGCATTTGCGCTTCGCGATAAGAAGAATCTTGGTGTTCATACTGAAATGATTGTCGATTCAATGATGGAGCTCTACGAAATGGGCGTAATCACCAACAGCGCAAAGGCTTTCCATAAGGGAAAATTTGTCGCCACCTTCTCAATGGGCTCACGCAAGCTCTACGACTGGCTCGATGACAATGTCGCTGTGGAATTCATGCGCGGCAAATGGGTAAATAATCCGTCGACTATCGCGCAGAATTCTAAAATGATCTCAATCAATACGTGCCTCACCGTAGATCTTACAGGACAGGTGGGAAGCGAAAGCCTCGGAACTATTCAATATTCCGGCACTGGCGGCCAGACTGATACTGCGCAAGGCGCTGCCGAAGGTTTCGATGGCAAGGGCAAGAGTATCATCGCTTGCTATAGCACCGCAAAACATGGATCTATTTCCACCATTGTGCCTACCATGACTGAAGGTACTGCAGTTACCTTGCATCGAAGCAATACTGACTATGTGGTTACCGAATATGGTATCGCAAGCCTGCGCGGCAAGACCGTTAGAGAGCGGGCACGCGAGCTCATCTCTGTCGCACATCCAGATTTCAGGGCAGAGCTTACAGAAAAAGCAAAGGCTCTCGACTGGCTCTGATTAGCTCTGAATAATCTGGTGGACTATTTTGCAATCGATCTGGCTCCATAGGTCACACCACCCGTAATCTCAAGACAGGTGCCATCGAAGGCTTCATTTTCTATTATCATAGCGATAGCTTGTGCAATTTCTTCTGGCTCAACAAGTCTTCCAATATGGATATCCTTTATGATATCAGCGAGAGCATCTTGATTCATTCCCTTTACCATAGGTGTCCCAACATATCCAGGAGCAATACTCATCGCGCGGATGCCTTTAATGCCTTTCATCTGGAATTCGCCGACAAGAATGCGTGGCCAAACTGCTACAGCTGCCTTTGTAGAAGCATAGTTTATCTGCCCCACCTGACCCGCTTTGTTGACACTCGAAATCGTGAATAGAACCCCCTGCCACTTGTGGTCTACCATGCGGCGAGCTGCCTCTCGCAGCGTGATAAAGGAACCAATCAGATTGACTTCGATCACTGAACGGAACTGATCGGTCTCCATAACCCGTTTGACCTTGCCTGTCTCCTTGTCGATGTTGATCATTACCGCATCGCGAATAATGCCGGCACAGGGAACCACTACATTGATCGCCCCAAATTTTAAAATGGCAAAATCCATGAGCCCTGCGACTTCAGCATCTTTGGTCACATCGGTTTTTAGCCCCGCTGCAGCGCCACCAGCAGCTTGAATCTCTTTTACAACTCGCTCAATGCTCTCCTGCACAACATCGGCGATAATGATTTTTGCTCCATGGGAAGCAAGATATTTTGCAACCGCTTCGCCGATGCCGCTTGCACCGCCTGTAATCACCGCGACTACTTCATCTAATTTCATGGCAAGAATCCTCCTCTCCGTTGCCTATGGCCATTGAACCTACTTATTCTCCAACAGCTCTTACTCGCTGTCAACAAGGGCTTGCATTGCGCCATCTAAGAATAGATGTAAAGAGTTATTTGGCATTAGCTCGAGAATGATATATAATTCGCGCAGGAATACCATATCATTCATTACAAGTGAAAAGAAAAGTAGGGAACCTATAGAATATGAATATCTCAGAATATAGAGCATCCATAAAAAAAGAAATCGATCGCGGAAATTATACAGAATATAGCTTTAGAGCCTATCTTCAGGCTCTTCTTTCAGATTTTTCATCAGATTATGAGGTGACCCACGAACCCAGGCGCCAATCCTGCCATGCCCCCTATTATATCATCACAAAAAAATGGGCTTCAGGGAATAGTATGGGTGACATGACAGAAGGCAGGAATCTTGCCATACTTGAAGCATGGAAGACAAAGAACTCTATGAGAAGCTATTAGGTGTAAAAGAGCCATGGGATGTAATCGATGTCACAGTCGACATGCAAAAGGGCTGTGTGGCCGTCAAGCTTGGGCACCCAAAGGGAACAAAGTTTCCTTGTCCGGTATGTGGAGAGCTCTGTGCGATCTATGATCACGAGAAGCGACGATGGCGACATTTGGACAGCTGTGGATTTACGACGATCCTTGAAGCAAATGTTCCTCGGATCTGCTGTAAGGATCATGGGGTGAAACAAGTGAGTGTACCCTGGGCTTACGCGTCCAGTAGTATCGCCAGTACCGCACTAGCCGTCGATGCGACATCATTTTAGAAGCGTTATGAGTATGTGACGGTGCTCTTTGACCGAGAGAAGGACTTCTGTGATCGATATACTCGATGGACGAAAGAAAGAGACTATTCTCAATGCTGAAGAGAAGATCTGCTTTGATCGATTTCATGTGGCAAGATACTTTACGAAGGCAGTAGATAAAGTAAGGGCAGACGAGCATCGAGACTATAAAGCGAAGTATGGGACAAGTCCCCTTACTAAGACAAGATACATGTGGCTACGCTCGAAAGAAAGTAGGGCTGAGCAGAGTACAAAAGACTTTGCAGCGCTTTCTCGTATGAACTTAAAGACCGCGAGGGCATGGCGGATAAAGGAAAGTGCTGTAGAGCTCTGGAAGCTCACTGATCGAAAAGAGTCTCAAAAAGGATGGCATAGGCTCTTAGGATGGGCAGCTCGATGTCGGCTTAGACCAATGATTGAGGTAGGGAGGACAATACGAAACTATCTCTGGGGAATACTGAATGCGACAGTGAAGAGAGCTACTAATGCGAAGGTTGAATCGGTGAATGCGATAATTCAGAAACTGAAAGTGCGAGCGTGTGGATTTCGCAATAGAGATCGATTCAAGATGGTAATACTTTTTCATTGTGGGAAACTCTCTCTGCTTCCAGAGGGATTATCATGACCCACATGAAAGCCGGAAGAGCCAAAATTATAGTAGCCCTTGTAAATACCGATAGAATAATGCAAGAAATAGAAGAGATATGGAATCCTTAACTATGGATAATACCAAACAGACAATCGGCCTGCCCTACCGCTCGACAGCTTTCTGGCTCAGCCTCGCTCAAGAACCAACAGAGAGCTGCAAAAGGAATGATGAAGGAGTGCCCCTCGACCCCATTCTGGCTCAGACTATTCCAACCGCTGCTGAATCGCGCGTTTCTCCCTGGGATAGATGTGACCCGCTTGGAGAAGAAAGTCATTCGATTGCCGAGCGTGTTATTAGGCATTACCGATCTCGTGTGCTTGTACGGGCAACCGGTCAATGCTTTCTATTCTGTAGGCATTGCTATAGGCGTTCTCTTCTGCCATCGGAACTCGAATTTATCGATGAAGCTACTATCGACAAGCTGATATCTCTTCTTAGGTCACATTCGGAGATCCGTGAAGTCCTGATTTCGGGTGGAGATCCGCTAATAGCACCAGATGAGAAGATCACTGGACTTCTGCGAGCAATTCGCTCAATTAAGAGGCCAATTCTTATAAGGCTCTGTACACGAGCACCCATCGTTCTTCCTCAGAGAATAAGCGATGACCTCATTTCTCTCTTGTCAGAAATGCACCCTCTTCAAATTGTGCTCCACATCAATCACCCGCGAGAATTGAGCAGTGAATTCTTGGAAAAATCAGAAGCTCTTCTCAAAGCCGGTATCCCGCTCCATAGTCAGACAGTCCTTTTGCGGGGAATCAATGATAGTATCGAGACTTTGATCGAGCTTTTTTCGACACTTACCCTGCATAGCATCCATCCTTACTATCTCTTTCAAGGAGATTTGGCCATTGGTACGGCACATTTCCGTGTACCGCTTTCTAAAGGGCTTATCCTTTATGAGAATCTAAAGAAAGAATTATCTGGTTTGGAACTTCCCCGCTTCGCAGTGGATACGCCAGGCGGAGGAGGAAAAGTATATCTTCCCGAAGGTATTGTTGAGCGCAGAGGCTCAGTCTGGGTGCTTCGAACTCCCAATGGAAGCTTCTGCCAATACCCAGAAGAGCCTCTATAGAGTGTCATGAAGCTTTGATATGATGCACAAGATACTACTCGATGGGATTTCCAGGATTTTCAATGATGAACAGGATTTGATCATACACTAAAATCGACCCAAAGTCTCTCTATTTCTTGACTAATAAATAAATTATCTTGTTCATCCAGCCCCATTCTATCATCTTGTCTAACAATCCTGCTCATCTCATCCAAATGATTATTCCCATTCGATTGTCGCTGGCGGCTTTGAAGAGACATCGTATACAACTCTGCCAATCTGTGGCACTCGATTCGTGATACATGCGCTTATCTCGAAAAGGTCCTTCATTTCGAAGGCAAAAGGTTGAGCAGTCATGCCATCCTCGCTCTTGACAGCCCGAAGTGCTAGTACATACCTGTAAGCTCTCTCGTCTCCCATCACACCTACCGAGTGCAATGGAAGAAGCACACAGAAAGCTTGCCATATCCGATCGTAGAGTCCTCGTCTTCTGAGTTCTTCGATATAGATACTATCAGCTTCTCGCAGGATTTCACATTTCTCTTTTGTCACCTCGCCTAGAATCCTCACACCGAGCCCTGGACCAGGAAATGGATGCCGCCCTACAATTTCTTCAGGCAGGCCTAATGCCCTTCCAAGAGATCGCACTTCATCTTTGTAGAGCCTATCCAAAGGCTCGATGACTCGCCCCTCTGCTCTTTTCTTTTCGATAAGGGGGCTGCGTACATTGTGATGACTTTTTATTACCTGGGCCTTGTTGCCAACTCCTTTGCCCGATTCAACCAAATCTGTATAGAGCGTCCCCTGAGCAAGAAATGCATTGGGAATTTCTAGGCGCTGAACGGCTTCCTCTTGAACTTTTATGAACATATCGCCAATTATGCGCCGCTTTTGCTCAGGGTCTGCAATGCCATTGAGAGCCTCGAGAAATCGAGATTCAGCATCAACGGCTTCCAGATGTCGAGCTCCAAGACGGCTAAGATTCAGCATGACCTCTTCGTTCTCCGCTTTTCTCATGAGACCTGTATCTATATATAGGAGATAGACCTGTTCAGGATTTAAGCATCTTAGCAAGAAAGCTCCAGTAACCGTCGAATCAACGCCCCCTGAGATCAAAAGCAAAACCGGCTCAGATTTCACTTTGCTCCTAACGGCTTCTGCTTCTTCGTCTAGATAGGCTTCTATTGACCAAGCGGCTCGAGCTCCACAGACACCGAGCACAAAACGAGATAGAATATCCGTTCCATGCTCGCAATGGCTGACCTCGGGATGAAACTGCAATCCAAACCATGGCTTGTATTCATGAGCAAGAATGGCAGGAACTCCGCCTTCCGAAATACCGATTACCTCCCATCCAGCCCCTGGGTGCACTATGCTATCTCCATGGCTCATCCAGCTCAAAAACCGCTCTGGAAGCCCTTCCGAGAAGAGAGACCAAAGATTTCGCTTTCTAGCTATTGGCAAAAAACTTACGGTCATAGGGCCGTATTCGTGTGCCTTGGAGCGCTCTATTGCGCCTCCCGATTGTAGAGTAAGCCATTGAATACCATAGCAAATAGCAAGTATAGGAAGGCCTGCTTCCAGAATACTCCTATGAGGAGCAGGAGCCTTCTCTTGCATTGCACTGAAAGGTGAGCCAGAAAGGATAAAACCCACACAATCCTTGACTGTAGCTGAATCCAGTGCTTTCTCCCCAGGCAAAATCTCTGAATAAACACCTATCTCTCTGATACGGCGACCAATTAATTGGGTATACTGGCTGCCAAAATCTAGAATGATTATTTTATCCATGGACTTTCCCGGACAATAGTCTGATTTCGATCGGAACCTACCGAGACTATCGAAATCGGAGTTTCGGTGAATTCCTCTATGAATTCGATGTATTCACGAGCGCTCAAGGGCAATTCTCCATAGGTTCTGCAGTTTCCTATGGCGCAATTCCAGCCTTTGAATCTTCTGAGCACAGGCCGTACTGTCTCCAGATCTTTAATCGAAGCTGGAAAATCCTCAGTCAGCTTGCTTCCTATATGATATCCTATGCATGCCTCGAATTCTTCGAGAGCGTCATACACATCTAGGTGAGTGAGCACGAGCCTGTCGATAGAGTTCACGGCACAAGCATAGCGAAGAGCAACAAGATCTAGATATCCGCAGCGCCGCGGGCGCCCCGTTGTCGTACCATACTCATTTCCCACCTTACGAATATATTGGGACACCGAGCCGGGTGAATCGTCCGCGAACTCGGTCGGGAAAGGGCCATTGCCAACCCTCGTGGAATAGGCTTTGAATACCCCCAGAACCCTATCTATTGCTCGCGGACCGATTCCCCCTTGAGCAGCAGCGCCTGCGGCGCACGACATGCCGGAAGAGACAAATGGGTAGGTTCCTGTATCTATATCGAGCAAGGCACCTTGAGCCCCCTCGAAAAGTCGCCAACTGTTTCGGTGAGAACGTAAATAGGCCGATAAATCAATCCTTAGAGGCAAAAGCCTATCATTCCATTGAAGAAGCCATTTCCTGTCTTCTGAACTCAGATTGACGAGCCTTTCTTCGTCGTCGATATCGGCTATTCGGATACCATCTCTGCTCGCCTTAAGCGCATAAGCGACACCAATGCCTCTCCCTGTAGTTCCTACTGGTTTTGCACGCCGGGCATCGGCTTCTTTGTCCATATCGCGATATCTGGGCAAGACCAAATGAGCCCTATCCGATATCAATACTCTGCCCTTCCAGTCTATGCCCTTATTCTCCAGGTCACCCAACTCTCTAAGAAGCGCTTCAGGATCTATTACCATGCCGGAACCGAGGATAACTGTCTTGTCGGGATATAGAATGCCAGAGGGCACAAGATGTAGCGCAAACCTCTCTCCTCCAAGAACAATAGTATGGCCAGCATTGGCGCCTCCTGAGAAGCGAACTACAATCTGGGCATCCGCAGCTAAGAAATCGACAATCTTGCCCTTGCCTTCATCTCCCCACTGCGCTCCTATTATGACAACATTCACGATAGACTCCTTATTCCTATTTCTTGGGGGCAAATACGTGGTAATTCATATATGGAAATATATTATTGCGCTTTTCTAGACTTGTGAGCCATTCTGTCTCAACGGTATGCGCGGAGAGCATTTCATAGATATGGTTGAAATTGTAAATCGATTCACGAATTTGCCTGGCAGCGAAATCTGCCGATTTGCCACTTCTCAATAAAAGAGCCCAATCCGAAGACATAGCTAACAGCACTTCGCGAGCTGCCTGATTGAGAATACGTTCTCTCAATCCACTCTCGTTCGGGAATCGTATAGTCAGCTCTCTCATGCGCTCGGCAGCCTTTCTAGTATGCCGCAGTACCCAGTCGTTTCGACCATCCAACCAAGCCTCAGCATAGCCTCCTTCTGCCCAGGATGAGAATTCGGGCTCGGAATGAGGACAAGTGGGATTTTCTGTCAGATATTCAGACAGAGTCACGAGGCGAAGCGGATTTTCTTCATCCTTGCGACTCATAGTACGAAAAAAAGCCTCCAGGAACTGGATGCCTTCAAACCACCAGTGGCCAAAAAGCTCCGCATCGTAGGGACATACTATGATCGGAGACCTGTCCTTCATCCAATAAGAAGCAGCGCGCGCTTGTACTTTTCTGTCTGAAAGGTAGGCATGCGCATGCAGCACAGCCTGTGCCGATGCTGCCGATGGCTCATATGGACGCTTGTTGTCTGTCTTACCAGTCACTGCCCAATATTTAAATCCAGTATACCCGCGCTCAACACCATATAAATGAGGGGCAAGGTAGCCAGGATCGAGGTCGTACCCTATATCTCTATAGAAATCTCTATAGACTGAATGCGCAGGATACCCTTCGGTTTCAGACCAGACTGCCTTCGTTGCTCCGGCATCGCGGATAAAAGCAGCAATATTTGAAGCAGTAATGACTGGAGAAAACGATCCATAAAATGGTGAGGGCGAACCAAGCAATGCACCCTTGGTTGTCACTATTGTATATTTGATGTTGTAGGCCCTGAGATGCTTCTCAAGCCCCTGGTACCAGCCAAGTTGAGGCAGCCAGAATCCCGAAGGGTTCTTTCCGAATTCCATTCTATGGGCAATAATTGCAGACTCAATCTGAGCATCGATTGCTTCAGGAATATCTGAGTAGGTTGGAAGAAAAGCGTGAGTTGCAGCTGTGGTCATGAGCTCTATATAGCCTTTCTTGGAAAAATAATCGAAGGCTTTAATGATATTACGCCCATAAAGGTCTTCGAATTCTTCGCGACTCCTGCTATACATAGTAAAATATAGGTCTGCCAGGGGCTCGAATACTGGATCCCCTGCTAGTCTTCGTCTTTCCTTCTGAGCAAGCTCGATTTGATTGTCAAGATATGCGATGTATCGCTCGCAAAGAAGACTATCCGAAAGCATGGCTAGAAGAGTAGGAGAAAAGACCATACTCACCTTAAAAGGAATATTTTCGAGCTCTAGTTTGCGAAACATCCTCAGCAGAGGAAGATATGTTTCTGAAATAACCTCAAAAAGCCACCTTTCTTCATAGAACTGGGGATACTGGGGCTTACGCACAAAAGGAAGATGGGCATTGAGAACAAGAGCTATCGAAGGGGAATTCTTTGCCATTATTCTCCTTCCATACTCATTATCCGCAGAGAATTCTCCTCTTTAGGCTCGATCAAATGAAGCTCCTCGGAACCAGAAAGAACAAGAAGGCTTCTTGTTATCTGCGGAAGTTTGGAAGATATATCGAGGTATTGTGATGGCATGCGCACGATATTGGAACGAGCTAGCACTCTGGCCTTATGGCATTTTGCGATGCATAGGTCTATTCTGTAGGAACGCTTTGCGTAGGGAACGTTAATGTACCACTTGCGATCATCGAAGTTCACCGCAATTTCATAGGAAAAACTTGGCTCGAATCCAGTGGCTTCACTTATTCGCAAAAGAAGCCGAGATGTCTCGGCCTCTCCGATGTACTTTTGTCGTGTAGATTCTGCAATATCCCAGAACGCGAAAATCCACAATGGATCTCTCACGATCGCGTTGATATATGTCTCATTGTAGTAATCCGGAATAGAAATATCCTCTAGCCTGCCAGGAATAAAGCCTGTACCAGCGAGTTTTTTTTCCTCTAGATGATCCGGAGCATCGTGAGAAAATGTCTTATCCGAAGTATCATCTTCGTAAGCATCGATGATTTCTTCGATTAAAAAGATTCTCTCTAGTCCTTCCGGAACATAGATATTCATCTTCTCAGCTAAGACTTTGAGTTCTTCGTCAGAAAGAAGTGACAGTATTTCCGGATTCACAAGAGTATAGTGAAAGAATGAGCCTATCCTTGTCAATATGCATGGGTCAAGACAATCCAGTGATTCTCCCCGTCCTGGTATCGATATCCATGCCAATGAACGCTGGTTTCGATGGTAGTCCAGGCATTGTACTTATTTCGCCCGTAATCGGAACAATGAAACCCGCTCCAGCCGAAAGCCGAACTTCCCGTACCGGGAAATCGAAACCTCTCGGTACTCCCTTAACGGCAGGATCGTGCGATAATGAATACTGCGTCTTTGCCATGCATATTGGGAAATTGCCATAGCCAAGATCGGTATACTTTTCAATCGCTTCATCTGCCTCTGGCGTGTATACAACTGTTCCAGCTCCATAAACCTGATGGGCAATTATCTCTATCTTATCTTTTATGGATATTTCAAGAGGATATAATAAATTAGCTTTATGCGCTAGCGATGAGGCCTTGTCCACCGCTGCTGCAAGCTCCGCACATCCTTCTCCTCCAAGAGCCCAACCTCTGCTTATGACTGCGTCGAAGGCACCTGCCTTAAGAGCTGCTTCCCTGATAAGCGCATGTTCAGCTTCGGTATCGCTTGGGAATGCATTGATAGAGACAACCACTGGAAGGCCATATTTCCTGATAATTTCGATGTGTGCAATCAAATTTGCAAGCCCTGCCTTTAGAAGCTCCAGGTTTTCTTGAGTATAGGCACTGGAAAGAGGCTTACCTGGCGTTACTTTTGGTCCTCCACCATGCATCTTGAGTGCTCGCACGGTTGCTACAAGAACCACTGCATCTGGCATAAGACCTGAAGCTCTACATTTAATATCCATTAGTTTTTCGAATCCCATGTCAGAGCCAAATCCTGATTCTGTCACTACGAAATCCGCAATCTCGCTAGCAATGAGGTCTGCAGTGATAGAGGAATTGCCATGTGCGATATTGGCAAAAGGCCCTGTATGGACAAAGGCAAGCTGCTCTTCGAGCGTCTGTAGGGCATTTGGTTTTAGAGCATCTTTCAAGAGAATTGTCATCGCTCCTGCCACTCCTATGTCTTCTGTAGTGATGGCTTTACCTGACCTATCTAGAGCTACAACAATCTTTCCTATGCGTTTGCGTAGATCTTCGAGGCTCGTGGCCAGGGCCAACACTGCCATCACCTCGCTTGCAACGGAAATGTCGAAGCCTGTTTCGCGCAGAGGGCCATTCTCCAAGCCACCCAAACCTATGATTATACTCCTCAGAGTTCTGTCGTTCATATCGACTACACGACGCCATAGAACCGAATACGGATCGATATTTAGTTTTTTCAAGCCTAGTTTTTCGAAATATGTATCCGACCACCGGCTTTCATGGTATATGCGTGCATCGATAGCAGCGGCACATAGATTATGGGCAGCAGATACGGCATGAGTATCACCCGTCAGATGCAAATTAAAATCTGTCATTGGAACAATCTGGCTATAGCCTCCCCCTGCCGCGCCGCCTTTTATGCCAAAAGTCGGTCCCATAGAGGGTTGACGAATAGTCGCAATTGACTTCTTGCCAAGGTATCCCAAGCCCTGAGCAAGGCCTATAGTCGTTGTCGTCTTTCCTTCACCAAGGGGTGTGGGCGTAATTGCGGTTACATCGATATACTTGCTTCGCCTCGGCTGTCCCTGGCTATCCGACAGAAACTCTAGCCGGATTTTTGCCTTGTCGGTTCCATAATGCTCAAGATACATTTCTCCCAGACCATAGCGCGATGCAATTTCTGAGATCGGCTTTATATCTGCCGACTGAGCAACGTAAACATCTGGCGGAACTGGAGTCGTTCGAACAACAGACATGAAAAACCTCCTAATAATAAGACCTGATTCCGTAAAAGAATAGAAAAAACATGATCAGTGCTAGGTGCTATATTGGGTCAAAAAGAGAAAACCACAGCATCAAGGGGATGATCATGTCTTTAACGCTAGAATCTAGCACAAAACGAACAGAAGGTGTAGCAGGTCTATCTTGAGTATGACCTGTTGTAGGCTGCGGATTTTTATGCAATATCGATAAGGCGTTGATCATTTTTTCTTGGAGAGCTCAGAATAGCTCTTATATCCATATGCAGAATCTGCATATCTAATAGCTTTTGCTATCGCTCTCGCCATGGCTTCTGCTGCCATTGAACCCACAATATCTATATTGCTTTCTATCTCTCCT
>MWDY01000278.1 GCA_002070755.1 Spirochaetes bacterium ADurb.Bin110
CTGCCATTGCAGCCGGCTGAGAACCGCCGTTTTTATATTAGATTTACCACTCTTGCAGGATGATGTAGAATAATACTGTGAAAGAAAAAGAACCTGTCAATTTTACTGTCCTCGATCTTCTGAGCCTCGAACTGAAGGAGCAAAACGATCTCAAGCTCCAATGCATAGCAGGTCGAGCCGGACTTAATAGGGTAATCAGTGTACCCGACCTGAATAGACCGGGCTTGGCTCTAGCGGGATTCTACGATTCATTTGCCTGGGAGCGATTGCAAATATTCGGGCGAGGTGAAAGCGCCTATCTCCATAAAATCGAAGAAGATGGAGTCGCTGCACAGATATACGAAAAGCTTTTCTCATACCAAATCCCTTGTTGCATTTTTACCAACGACATTAGACCAACCGATCTCTTTATCTCAGCCGCCGAAGCCGTGGGCTGCCCTGTGCTTACAACCGAACTGAATTCAATGGAATTATCTATTCGGATCATTCGAATTCTTCACGACATCTTCGCGCCTAAAATGATTATGCATGGCGTGCTTGTCGAAGTGTTCGGAATAGGAATACTGCTGATAGGCGAATCGGGCGTAGGAAAGAGCGAGACAGCCTTAGCATTGATCGAAAGAGGCCATAGGCTTGTAGCTGACGATGTTGTGGAAATACATTGCCTTAATGGCAGCTTGCTCATGGGCCAGGGGACAAACAAGGTGATAGGCCACCACATGGAGATACGAGGTCTCGGTATAATCAATGTTACACATCTATTCGGAGTGGGCGCCATTCGCGATAAGAAACAGATACAGCTCGTCATACAAATCGAAGATTGGGATCCCAAGAAGGTCTACGATCGCATCGGCACAGACGAACTAACCATGGAAATACTCGGTGTAAAGGTTCCAAAGCTCGAAATCCCCGTGAAGCCTGGCCGCAATTTAGCCATCATAATAGAAACAGCCGCGATGAACGAGCGACTCAAGAAAATGGGATATCACAGCGCAAGAGAATTCAACCAAAATATCCTGCGATGGCTAGAGAGCGAGAGTGCTCGCACCATGTATTTTTCCAGAGACGATTATTAGATTGTTTTACTCATGTATTGTTGGCCTTATTGAATGCAAGCCTACATTCGAAGTATCATGACTGATATTGCCCTTGAATCTTCTACTTGGAGCCCTTATGGTGGAGCTAGAGACAACAATTAAGAATCGTGCCGGTATCCATGCCCGTCCTTCTGCGCTTATCGCCCAAACCGCAATCAAATTCGCATCTCGCATATATCTCGAAAAAGAAGGAAACCGCATCAATGCTAAATCCATAATGGGCATAATTACCCTAGCCGCGAGCTTCGGCACCAAAATCAAGATAATTGCCGATGGCCCAGATGAGCAGGATGCCGTAAAAGCCATAGCAGAACTCTTCGAATCTGGCTTTAACGAAGAACTTGGGTAAAAAGGGCCTATAGAAATAAAGGGCTTGCGTGTTTTAGCATTCTGTGCTGTATACTATACAAGGGCACAGGAGTCTGCATTGAAGGATCTCACCGATCGACAGAGACAAATCCTCAGCTTCATCCAAGAGCGCATTCAGAAAAACAACTATCCGCCAACGGTAAGAGAGACAGCACGTGCCTTCTCAATCTCGGTCAAAGGTGCTTACGACCACATAAAGGCTCTCGAGAAAAAAGGTTACATCAAGACCACGGAGAAGAGATCTCGAGCAATCGAGTTGGTCTCTCCGCCTGAAGACAACACAGCTGTAGTGCAGATTCCGCTTTTAGGCGAAATCGCGGCCGGCAAACCCATCTTCGCAGACGAAAATTTCGAGAAAACCATTTCTATTCCAGCTGATTTCGTGGCTAATCATATTCCTCACTTTGCGCTTAGGGTAAACGGCGACAGCATGATTGGCGCTGGAATTCTTTCGGGCGATATCGCCATAATCGAACAGAGCGAGACGGCAAAGAATGGCGATATCGTTGTAGCCCTTCTAGATGAAAACGTAACGCTCAAGCGATTCTATATCGAAAGCAACCGCTACAAGCTACAAGCAGAAAATCCAGGCTACGCTGCAATCTATACCCAGGATCTGAAGATACTTGGCAGACTTCGCGGTATATACAGGAGCTATTGATTTCATGGCAGACTATCTCATTCCTCCTGTATGGATACTTACAGGCCCCGAAGTTGGATTAAAAGACGCTTTTATAGCTGACATAATCGCTAAAGCAAGACAACTCGGAGGCGATGAACCAGAGGTTCAACGAATTTATGCTGGCGATAGTTCGACCTCAGAAGCCATCGCGCTTCTACAGAATAGCTCGCTCTTTTCCCCCTGGGTTATTGTGGAATTCCGAAATGCAGATCAGATTAGTCAGAAGGCAGAGATAGATGCAATGGTTAAATATTGCAGCTCTCCTGCAGAACAAGCCCTATTGCTGCTCGAAACAGAAAACTATTCAGTTCCCAAAGCCATAGAAAAAGTCGTGCCGCCATCGTGCCGCAAGACCTTTTTCGAGCTCTTCGAAAATGAACTAGCTGGCTGGATACGGCGGGAACTGGCTCAATCTCAGCTCTCTATAGACGAAGACGCGATTGAATCCTTCCTTGAGCTTGTTCCGCACGACACCAACTCTCTTAGGGCGGCTTGCCTTATTTTAAGTGCAAGTTTTCCGCCTGGAAGCGCTCTTAGTGCTTCGGATGTCGAAGCAGCGATTCTGCGCTCTAAACCCGAGGATTCCTTTACTCTTTTCGAAAAGATAGGACAGGGAGAGCTAGAGCTCTCTCTCGAAGTGCTCAATAGCGTTTTGGACTCTCGGCGCGGCGATGCCAATCAGATAATAGCCGCTCTTGTTTGGAGTTTTCGCAGGCTCGCGCGTATAGGAGAAGCAGTTGCCAATGGTGAACGCTTCGAAGATGTATGCATCCGAGAACAGGCTCGCTCCAAAACCGTTCAGAGACAACTTCGCAATGCCCTTGACCATTATAGGCCGCAAGACTGCAGACGGATCATCTCTGCACTATCCGAAACCGAGGCCGCGATCCGAGGCCCTCTTGGATCGGCCTTCGACCGCCAATTGCTGCATTTGCTTATAATCTCTATAATCACACAAAAAGGAGAAGGGCTTGCGCTTGCTGGATGGAGCGAGCGAGGCTTATATCCCCAATTTACAAATTAGGACATCTTATGTCGCAGACTGTCAGGACCATTCAACTTGGTGAAAGAACTATTATACTCGTCGGCACGGCTCATATATCGAAGGAGAGCATCGAGGAAGCCAAAGCAACGATTATTACGGAACAGCCGCAGCGCGTATGTGTAGAGATCGATATGGGTCGCTATCTGTCGATAAGCCAGGAAAGCCATTGGGAAAAACTCGACATAATAAAAGTGCTAAAACAAGGAAACGGCTTTCTATTGCTTGCAAATCTGGCACTCGCGGGCTTTCAGAAGCGCTTAGGCCTGGATCTCGGAACTAAGCCTGGCGAAGAGATGCTCGCGGCAATCCAAACCGCCGAGGAAATGGGGATTCCCTGGTCTGCCATAGATCGAGAAATTCAAACAACTCTCAAGCGAGCATGGGGAAAATCCAATCTCTGGAACAAGTCGAAACTCCTAGCAAGCCTTATAGAGTCGGCTTTTTCACGAGAAAAGTTGAGCGAAGAAGATCTTGAAAAGCTCAAAGAGAGCAGTGAGCTCGAGCAAATGATGAATGAGCTCGCCAGCTATATGCCATCGGTCAAGGAAGTGCTCATCGATGAGCGAGATCGCTACCTTGCCACCAAGATTTTCCTGACAACAGAGCAAAAAGTGGTTGCTGTAGTGGGTGCTGGCCACATGAACGGCATAGAAGCTTGGCTCGGAAAGCTATCGCGAGGCGAAATCGAAGCAGATGTCTCCGACATCGAGAGCCTTCCTAAGAAAGGCTGGTTTGCCAAGTCGGCTGGATGGCTGATTCCAGTTCTCATAGTTGCACTCATAGCCATAGGTTTTTTTCGTTCCGGTAGCCAGGCTAGTCTGGCCATGATAGAACGCTGGGTGCTCCTGAATGGTTCCTTGTCCGCCCTTGGCTCACTCTTGTGCATGGCGCATCCTGTGACAATTCTCGCCTCATTTTTATTAGCACCGCTAGCAACACTGAATCCCTTGCTTGCGATAGGGCTGTTTGCAGCCATAATAGAAGCCTTTTTTCGCAAGCCCACGGTGCGGGACGCAGAGACGCTGGCCGACGATGTGACGAGCTTGAAAGGCTTTTACAAGAATCGAATTACTCATATTTTGCTGGTCTTTTTCTTTTCAAGTCTTGGTGGAATGATTGGAAATTTTATCGCGCTCCCGCTGCTCGCTTCTCGCGCGATCGGTTGAGAAGAATTTTTTCTTTACTGCTACGAACCTTGTATAAGAAGTTGAAGCAAAATGTAGGGAGGAGGGCGATAAAGAGAATGTACGGAGGTAA
>MWDY01000279.1 GCA_002070755.1 Spirochaetes bacterium ADurb.Bin110
CATAGGATCTCGAAAGCGATGATGAGCTGCGCGTGCCTCAGTTTCTTCACCTGGAGGAAGAACATATGGGCTCGTAGTCGATAGAAAAGCCGCTGCTATGAGCGTCTCACTCAGAACACCTGGGTACTTAAGGATTGCCTCCACAATCATCCGAGACAGCTTTGGCAAAAGCGGGAAGGCACACATCATTTCGCCAATACGTGTAAGAGATCTATCTGGATTTAGTGCATCGAGCATGTTGAGCGCTTCTATGGCTCCTCGAATTGCGCTCTTGGGCGGCTTTGTTATGAAGTCGAAGTGTTCGAAATCTGTGATCCCCAGTTCAGCCATCCGCAGTAGGACCTCTGAGAGATCTGTTCTTCTAATCTCTTCAGTGGAATAAAGAGGACGTGATTCAAAATCTTTTAAGGAATACAAACGGTAGCAGATGCCAGGGCGTGTACGCCCTGCTCTGCCTTTGCGCTGATTGCAGGAAGCCTTGGAAATAGGAGTCTCGATTAGACTAGCTGTAAAAGTCTTGGGATTGTAATAATTTATTTTGGCTAATCCAGAGTCTATAACAACAGTTATTCCATCGATGGTGACGCTTGTTTCTGCAATGTTGGTAGCTATTACCACCTTGATCTTGCCCGGCGGAGGGCTTTCAAAAACCCTTTCCTGTTCGTCTTTGCCAAGACGCGCATATAGCGGAACACAATCGAGCCGAGAGGCCCAACGGCTTTTCATCAGAACTTGTAGGCACTCCTTAATCGTCTTCTCCCCGGGAAGGAAAATCAGAATATCTCCAGGTTCAGCATGTGTTTCCCCTCTAAGTACTCTATCTATGATAGAGAGAATCTTGTCATAAAGAGCCTCATCCGAAGATCGAAAAAATATCTCTTCGCTTTCCTTGGCGCTCGAAGCATACCTTGATCCCGCTTCGGATGCTGGTCGAATTGCATCATAGAAGATTTGTACTGGAAACATGGGAGCATCGATCCTTACAATGGGGCATTCTCCAAAATATTCAGAAAAAACTTCAGCATTTATTGTCGCCGATGATACGATTACCCTAAAGTCGTTTCTCGTATCAATGACTTTCTTAAGAAGCCCTAGTATGAAATCGATGTTCAGGCTTCGTTCGTGTGCCTCGTCTACCATTATTATGCTGTAAGAAGAAAGATATGGATCAAATTTCATTTCTTGTAAGAGAATGCCATCTGTCATTATTTTTATGGCTGTATTAGGGGCTGTCACATCTTCAAAACGCATCTTGTAGCCCACGACCCCCGGTACAGTGGTATTGAGCTGACGGGCAATAAAATCGCTTACAGACAAAGTCGCGATTCGCCGTGGCTGCGTAATGCCAATTGTTCCATCTGCAGCATACCCGGCCTCATAGAGTATAATTGGAAGCTGTGTCGTCTTACCCGAACCTGTAGGACTCTCCACAACAATAACCTGATTCTTAGCTAGAGCTTCAAGAATCTTGGCTTTCTGTTGATATATAGGAAGATCATGGGGATTCATCATAACTCACAGTTTAATGCTATGATGAAGATTCAGCCAGTATGCGACATTCACCTAAGGGAAATATTTTGGTAAGATTTGACTATGAACTTCGATAACAGTATTAATGCTGAAACCCGACTATCTTCTCCGCTTACTGTTTCTCAGATAACTTCTCTTATAAGAAAAGACTTAGAGAGTAATTACCCTGATGTAATCATCGAGGGAGAGGTTTCAAACTGCAAGATTGCAGCTTCAGGGCATCTCTATTTTTCTCTCAAGGACGAAGAAGCTGTACTGCAAGCAGTTATGTTTCGCAGGGATTTGCTGACCCTTGCTTTTGTTCCAAGAGACGGTATGCGGGTGTGGGCACGCGGCGCTATATCAGTCTATGCACAGAGAGGACAATATCAGCTCATTGCAAGAAGCATGAGACAAACAGGATTTGGCGATATTCTTGCTATGCTAGAACAGCGCAGACGAAAATTTGCCGAGGAAGGCCTATTCGATGAGTCTAGAAAAAAAGAAATCCCTATTTTCCCCACCAGAATAGGAGTTGTGACAAGCCCTACGGGCGCAGCGATACGCGATATCATTCGGGTGCTTCATAGGCGCAATCCCAAAGTGAGCATTTTGATCCTTCCAACATTGGTGCAGGGCCAAGAAGCAGCAGCTTCAATCGCGGTACGAATTCGGCAGGCGAACCGCTGGGATTTGGCTGATGTGCTCATTGTTGGACGAGGAGGAGGTTCTATTGAAGATTTGTTGCCCTTTTCAGAAGAAGTCGTGATTCGCTCAATCGCAGAATCGCACATTCCAATAATAAGCGCAGTAGGTCATGAGACAGACTGGGCTCTTTCCGATTATGTAGCGGATTTACGAGCTCCAACACCTTCGGCCGCGGCTGAGATGGCATGTAGTGATCTAGATTTAATATATAAAGAGATAGCTCATTTTGAGAATATCTTTGGACAATCGATGAAGCACGCTCTTACAAATGCAAGACAAAGGCTCTCTTCGTCTTCTCCTCGCATTCTGGAAGACATCCTAATGCGAAAGAATATTGTCGCAAGCCAGAGATTTGATGCTGCTATCGAAAATATAAGGAATGGTTTTCAGAAAAGAATCGAAGACCTGAATCATCGCCTAGTTCTTGCTTCGAGCGCAATAGAAATAGCCAATCCTAAGGAAATAATGAAACGTGGTTTCTCAATTGTCAAGAAAAACGGGGTTGATATAGTCCGATCTTCCAGAACTCTCGCTCGAGGAGATCTTATCAATATCATGTTCTATGAAGGCGAAGCCGATGCAGATGTAAGAACAACTAGCAATTTTGGCGACAAAAGGAGTCAAGGATGAAAGATTTTGAAAAAAGGATTGCACGTCTAGAGGAATTAGCAGAAAAAATGAGAGATCCGGATCTATCTTTAGAAAAATCATTCAGCCTTTTCGAGGAGGCTGTGATGCTCGCCCGAGAACTTAGAAAGGAACTAGATGAGCTTCAGGGCAAGGTAGAGATCCTGCTCAATAGTCTCGAGATCAGAGAAAACGATCAGGCTGAAATGCCCAACATTGCCAACTTCGATATTCCGACTTCCGAGCCTTCAATCGACTCTGAAGAGAAGCAAGGACAACAATAAACCCTAATTACCAAACTTGATGGCCGCTTCTACTATTGGAATTAGAGAACGGTCGGAGTCTGCGAGTTCCATGTTCGAAATATATTCTATAGGAAGCCATGCTGCTTCAACATGTTCATTCAGATGCTGAATTTGCCCAGAGCTAAGCGAGACCTGCCAGGCGGCAAGAATCCGAGTCTTCCCCTTATTCTGGAAAATGCTCTCACCTAAAAACCTTATCACATCAATATCAGCGCCAAACTCCTCAAGGAATTCGCGCTTTAGAGCAGATTCGTCTGATTCGCCTTCTTCTACCTTGCCGCCTGGAAATTCCCAGCGGTGGCTCATTTCCGTATGATCCTGCTTACGCCTGGCCACGAATAATAGGTCGCTTTGAATCGCAATACCGGCTACTGATCGGAGAGATTCAACTATATCGGTAGTATCATCTAGTCCAGACATCTGCCCTTCTCACTGTTAATATCATCATTCACATTGGTTTCTATGACTCCGCTACTTATACGAGCGCAGGCATTGGCAAGTTCTATAGGCGTAAACCATCCCTTTTTAAGCCAAAGCTGTTTTCCAGCTGAGCCATGCACTAATATCGCTCCTAATAATGCTTTTGTCATAGGACTATCAGAAGGGGTAGCAGCATCTGTCGATTCTCGGTTCTCTCCTGTTTTCTTCAAGAAAGCTAGCCACCGAGCAAGGAAACCTCCTACCATTCCAGACAATACATCTCCTGACCCTGCAATACCCAGCCCAGGGGTGCTTCCATCATATATGAAACAAGACCCATCTGGTAAACCGACATGAGTTGTAGAAGCCCTTAAGGCAAGAGTTATTCCATACTTCTTGGCAAAAGCGCTTACCAATGCCACTGTCTCCGAAGCATTAGCTAAAGCATAGAAAGGAACTGGCTTCAAAATCGGAAGCATCTCGCTAAATTCACCAGGATGTGGAGTCAGAATTATGGGCGCTCTATAAAAGCTAGAATCCTGGTTTTTGCTTGCGAACCTTGCAAACAGCCGAGCGCCATCTGCATCGAGAACAAGTGGTATATCTGCCTGGAAAAGCATATCAAGAATTCTCTCCCTTTCCAAATTGATCCCCCACCCAGGGCCAGCAACTACAACATCCCAGCATTCTGGCGAAAATGAATCCTTCGAAAATACGCGAACAATGGCATTTTCTCCTATAGACGCTAGATAGGCTGAAAATAGTTCTTCATCACAGAAAAGTGCAATATATCCTGCCCCAGCGGATGCTGCCCCACGTATGCAATGCAGAGCGGCCCCTGCTCCGCTGGAGCTTCCCGCAAACACGGCCACTCGCCCTCGTTGCATCTTGTATGCCCATGGAGAGATCGGAGGCAGAAGGCTCTTCATATCGCTTTCTTCCAAGAGCCATGTATTCTGCGTCGATGACTTCGTCCATAGAGGGAATATGCCTCCTACTGGAAAAATGTCTCCTGCGTATGGCCTTGCGCTTGGCATATAAAGCGACTCTTTCATCGGCTCAATACAGAGCGTAACATCGGCACAAACAATCGGAAACTCCGGCTTCCATGCATCGCTAAGCCCAGAAGGAACATCTATTGATACAATGAGAGGGTTCTTGTTACCCATTTCGTTGCGGACTATTCTCATGTCTCGCAGGAGTCGGACTAAATCCGATACTTTTCCTCTGGCTGGTCCATCTATTCCTGTTCCAAGCAAGGCGTCGAGGATAACATCATTTGTAGAAAGCTGTTCGCGAATGCTATCTAGATCAGCTATTTCATAACAGACAATTTCTGCTCCGCATCGCTCTGCCCGCCGCAAATTTAAGATGACATCTGGCTTCATAGTGTTTGGTTCGGGTATATATGCAGTGAGCCGAGAATAACCTTCTAATCTTGCATGCCGCAACATGGCCAGGGCATCTCCAGCATTATCGCCTTTCCCACATACAGCAGCTATGCTAAGCCGCTTAAGAGATGCCGAGCTTGCAGAGATTAGATTTAATTTATCTTTTTTGAGAAGCACTTCGCGTACAAGGGTCTGCCACAAGCGAATCGCGGCAATTTCCATGAGATGGTCTACAGAAAAATTAAATTCGGTTCTAGTTAGGGCATCCAGCTCAAGAGAATCTCTATTCGATATCAAAGCATGCATATCAGGAGGCCTCCAATCCACTATACTCTCACAAATCTCATAGGGCAAGCAAACACCTAAAGGGATACAATGAAGTCTTGCAAAAGTCAGTGCTTTTCGTATAGCGTTATAGCATGGACGACTTTGCAAGTTTAGGCATAAATACGAATCTCATACATGCTCTAGAGATACTAGGCTTTCATGAGCCAACAGAAGTTCAAAAGCACGCAGTGCCTCTCCTTCTCAAAAAGAAAGACCTGAGTATGCAATCGGAGACAGGAACAGGTAAGACGCTCGCATACCTTCTACCCATCTACAATGCAATATTGTCAAATATTGAGGAAGCTAACAGAAGATGGCCAATAGCGGTTATAATATGCCCTACCCAAGAGCTGGCAGTACAAGTAACCAATCATTCGACCCAGCTAGCCATGGCTCTAGAGGCAAAAAATAAAGGCGCAACATCGCGATCAGATTCAAGCCAGCTGCAAGAATCAAGCCAGGGAAACTCTCGAGCTCTTAAAACCAACTCAAACCATTCAAGTTCTCTGCAGATTCGGAGTCTTGTTCTCTTAGGGGGAACTCAATTTTCGCGCCAAAAACAAGCGCTAAGAATACACCCTCACATAATAGCGGGGACACCAGGGCGCCTTGCAGACCTGCTGCGCTTACGCTATTTCGATTTTTCTCATCTCGAGTTTCTTATTCTCGATGAGGCAGATAGGTTATTTTCCAGAGAATATATTGAGCCTGTGGAATATCTTCTCTCCAATGCTCCTCGGTGCTGTACACACGTGATGGCCTCAGCTACTATTCCAGAGCGAATTCGTAATAGAGCAAAACCATGGATACCTAAGCCCATTGTAATCGAACTTGAAAACGAGGGAGTGTTGTCTCAAGCCATCGAGCATTGGGCATTCTATTCCGATCACAGAAAAAAAATAGATCTTCTTAAGAAAATAATAGTAGCGATACATCCGAAGCGTTGCCTGATATTTGCATCCGAAGCTTATCGCGTCCAAAGGGCTGCAGAACACTTGAGCTCTTCTGGAATGGTATGCGCAAGCCTTGTATCGAGAATGGAAAAGCAATCTAGGCATTCCATAATAGAACAATTCAAAACTGGCGGTATTCCTCTGCTCATCACAACTGATCTTGCTGCTAGAGGCCTCGATATCCCTGATATAACTCATGTGATAAGCCTTGATTTGCCAGAAGATGGAGGAGTATATGTGCATCGAGCAGGTCGTACTGCAAGAGCAGGCAAAAAAGGAATAAGCATTCTAGTTGCGGATAGGCTCGAACTCGAACGTGCCTCAAGGACCGCAACACGATTTAGCTTTGTGTTTCGTACAAAATGGCTTGAATACGGAACTGTGGTGGAACCATCGGTCGAAGCCTTTTTTGAAAGAATTGAAGATATGGAAACACAAAAGCGCTCAAAGAGCCATCAATGAGTGCATCTACAATCCGTGCACCTCAAATTATCACAGAAGCTGTAGCTGCGGATATGGCCAATCCGCTTTTCGAAGATGCTCAATATAGGATTCTAATCGTCAGACTCTCTCCCTTTCGGGATGTCGAAAGCTCGTATACCCATCTCGTGCTATTCGATGAAACAAGGCGCGCTCTTCCCAAAGCCTATATCGATTTTGCATTTATGCCAAATTTGCCCCATCGGAAGGCCCTTTCTATGGAAAACAGACCTTGGTTTTTTGGGCGCGCATCCAATAGAAATGCCATAGAATTCAATATGCTTCTAATCTCTTGTGCATTTTCCCTCGAACTGTTGAACATCCCTTGGCTTCTCACTCAATCTGGAATCCCTTTTTCAAGACAGGAAAGGCTAAAAAAAGAAGAGCAGCCTTTTCTCTTCCTGGGAGGGTCGAGCGCAGTCTGTTCTGGTTCGCTTGTAAAAATAGGTGACAACAAGGTTATTGATAGTATTGTAGATGCTATGTTTTTTGGTGAAGGAGAAGGTAGGATATCGGAGATTGTGCGCATTGCAGCTGAAGATTCAAAGACAGGATTATCAAAACCATCGATCATAGCCCACATAGCCTCTGAGGTTGAGGGATTCTGGCCTTGCGATTCAAGTTTTGTCTGTACACGAGCACTTTTTGCCCAGCGTCCAGCAGTTCTTACCTCGCCTATTATGCTTAATAGTGAAAATGCGGATAGCATCAAGCTAGCAATTACTGCGGGATGCATAGGCCACTGCACATTTTGCCTCGAAGGCTGGGATAGAAGACCTTTTATTGAAAAGCCTGTCGAAGATTTGTCCAAATCAGCAATTATGCTCAAAAGAGCGAGCGGCGCCTCAGATGTAGAGCTTTTCAGCTACAACTTCAACATGCATAAACACATAATTCAGCTAATTCAGATATTTGGCCGCTATTTTATGCATGTCTCCATGATGAGCCAACGCCTCGATATACTATCCAAAAAACCTGAAATCCTTATCGCGGAATTGGCCGCGGGGAAGCGCTCTTTTACTCTTGGCATCGAAGGAATCTCTGAGAGAATTCGTAACTACTACCAAAAAGGGATATCAGAGAAACAGATTTGGACTTCTATAGCAAAAATTCTCGAAAATAGGGCACGAGAGATCAAGCTATTTTTTATTATTTCAGGATTCGAGAATGGAAGTGACTTAGAAGAATTCGAGCATTTCTGCGATAGACTAGCCCACCATAAAATCGAAACGCACTCGGTTACAAGAATAATCGTTTCAGCTGGTTATCTTGTTAGGTTGCCTTTTACGCCTCTGCAATTTGCTCCATTGCAAGGAGACAGAGCTCTTATGGAGAGCATTGCATCTGCCCTCTGCAATAGCTGTAAGCAAGCAAATCTCGAATTCAGACTTGCATCCTCTTTCGAGGATTATTGGATGGATCAGCTTCTTTCGCTGGGCGGTACTATAGCGAATGACTGGCTCCAAACTTGTCCTGAGAATGGATTTATCTATGATCTTCATGTTTCTACTCGGGCATCAAAGAGCCTTTGTGCTTACTTCGAGAAACAATCTTGTTTTAGCCAACTATTGCAAGAAAAACCTCATACCTATCGACCTAACTTCTATTTTATAGAAAGCGATAGACACTGGGAAATGCTTGCAGCGCTTTATGATCAATCGCTCGATTATCTAAATTATCGAAATCATAGAAATCTCTATACAGAGAAGCAAGCTGATTCGTCGATTTCTCTAGAAGCAAAAAAAACTATCGAAATTATCGAAGCCCAACAAGAAGCCAAGGCACATTTTCCATCAATTCTTGTAAAAATAAGTGAGAGTGATGCCCTAGCTTTTTCGACTCCTGCTTATGAACGCACCTGGCTTCTGAGAACTCTATCGACTTTGGTCCCCAATTCGGAACGGGGTCTTTTTTATTGTAACCTGCAGTTGCCAAATTATGGTTGGGGAAGTGCTATTCCAATAAGCCCTACCTCCATGGTTTGTAAATCTAGGGTTGGCTTATCGGGGCTAAAATACTTTGCCATCTATGGTCCAGATAAAACTAATATGAAAAAAGTCATGAATCTTGCTGCTATGGCTCTAAAGAATGCCAGAGGTGTTGGATCAATTTTGAATTCAGACAGCTATTCTGGTTCGACTGCTTTTTTGGAGGACATAGAAGTGATTCAGGAGCTCCCGAAAGCAGAAGTTTGTAGACTTTCGTTTTGTATTCCTGCAAATAAAAGTAGATTGATCAATGAGGCTCTTGAGGAATGGCTCTATGAGTCGAATCTACACTTTACATTGAAAAAAGATGGAACTAGTATTATATATCATACATCATCAGTTTATAATACAAATAGAGCTCTAAGATATATTAAATATAAGACAATATCTACCAATTTATGCCTTTCTTTATGTATTGGTAAGAAGGCTAATCTAAGCCTACTAGCAGATATTCTCTATAAGAAATGCGCCATCGAAAAAACGATATTTCGAATCGATGGCTGGGATTTGAATGCCATCGATTTAGATGATCTAGGTCCAGTATAATTTATTGAGCATTAGGCTATCCATCTGGCATAAAACGCGCCATAGAACTGCTTGTCTCGAAAATGTCTACCGCTGAGATTGGCAAATAAGGAAAATCATTGTGTAATCGAGAAAAGATAAGTGCAGCAATTCTCTCTGCACTTGGATCATTTTCCAATTCTGCTATCTGATTCAAATCTTGATGATCGAATTCCTTATCAAGCAATTCTTTTAATGCGGACTTAAGTAAGCCAAAATCAATGAGCATTCCACCTTCTCCAAGCTCTTTACCTGAAGCCCAAATTCTTACTCTATAGTTATGTCCATGAAAACGCTCACACTTTCCGTTATAGTGAACAAGCCTGTGAGCTGCTGAAAATTCAGCTTCCACCCTAATTTGATACATTTTGCCTTCCCTTATTTACCACAAAATAATCCTATTTGTGATGCTCAAAGTGCGATATCTATATTATTATATATGATTCTTTGGAAAACATCTTGTCTGTGCCCTCCTAATCAATGCTCCCCCAGAGTTCATTGCAGCTCTCTCCTGTCCTATGATAGAATTCAAAACAATATGCAGAAACAGCTATCGGACCTAATCAAAGGACTCGATATCAACTCAATTGAAGGAGATGTTCATCATTTGATATCAGGCCTTTCCTATGATTCAAGAGAATGCAAAGCTGGATCTCTGTTTTTTGCGCTTCCTGGCCTTCATACAGATGGCAAAGAATATATTATCCAAGCTATACAAAATGGTGCAGCTGCAGTTGTCTATGAAGGCATTCTAGAGAATCACTTAAGGGAACTTCTACTGAAGGATCCATCGACTAAAGCCATGAATCCCGCACTGATTCAAGTCATGGATTGCCGATGGACAATGTCTGCAATATCTTCTCGTTTCTTCGAAAATCCCTCTGATTCTCTATGCGTTATTGGTGTAACAGGCACAGAGGGTAAAAGCACAACAGTATCTCTTATTTACCAACTTCTAAATGCAACAGGTTTCAAAGCAGGATTCTTTTCAACTGTAATGTCCGATATTGGAGAGGGAGAAAAACCAAATCCTCAACATCAGACAACTCCCGAAGCAACCACTGTACAGCAGATGTTGGCGGAAATGCGCGACCATAGTCTAGGCTTTGCAGTGGTAGAAGCCTCAAGCCATGGCCTCTCTCCAAGAACTGCAAGGCTGGCACATGTCCATTTCGATATAGGCCTTGTTACCAATGTTACTCATGAACATCTAGAATTCCATGGCTCATGGGAGCAATATCGCAGCGATAAGGCAAACCTATTTAGACGCCTCGGCGAGGCGGGCGTCAAGAATCTCGATATGGTCGATCTTGCGGCAAAAGGGCAGAAAAGAATCAGAATAGTCTCTCCTATTGGAATAATCTGCGCAGATGACCCAAATGCATCATACTTTGCTCATGAGTCTAAAGCTCCATGCTTGACATATTCAAGCAAAGGGGCAGTTGCAGATCTCTCAGCACATAATATAGTAGGAGATTCCAATGGTGCCTTTTTCGAGATAGAAGGGCCTCTAGAAATGCCTGTTGAGCATAACTCCCGTGCAAAACAAGGAAAAAGTGCTCCGAAATATCAGACTGTTGCGCATTTAACTCTATCAGCCCGAATCAATCTTCCAGGCAACTTTAATGTTCAAAATGCGCTTGGAGCAATTCTTGCCGCCTCCACCGCAACGGGCTTACATTGGCGCAATTTTGTCCCTCTGCTTCCAAGCCTAAAGCCAATAAAGGGCAGGATGCAGCGAATTCTAGAAGGGCAACCTTTCGAAGTCATAATCGACTATGCCCATACGCCATCCTCATTTAAAGAGATACTCCCCTCTATTCGAAGAGAAAAAAAAGGTCGCATTATCTGCGTTTTTGGATCAGCTGGCGAACGCGATAGAGAAAAGAGACCACAGCAAGGTCGCATCGCTGCGGATTATTGCGACATCTTAATTCTCACCGATGAAGATCCTCGAGGCGAAGACCCAATGGCCATACTCGAAGAAATCGCTTCGAGTTGTCCTGAGCTCTCAAGAGAAGATCGCCTATACCTCATACCGGATCGCCCGGCAGCAATTCGGAAAGCATTTAGCCTTGCCAAGCCTGAAGATCTTGTTTTACTTCTAGGCAAGGGGCATGAGAATTCTATTATTTATTCCGACAGGGCTATCCCCTATGATGAAGAAACCCAGGCGCGTTCGATCCTAGCTGACATGAGATTTGGGATTAAGAGCGAAAGGAAATAATATATGAAGAATATAGCTGTACTATATGGTGGCAGATCTGGTGAACACGAAGTATCGCTTATCTCAGCGAGCAGCATTTTGGCCTACCTCGATAAGGAGAAATATTCTATTTTGCCAATAGGCATAACCAAGAGAGGAGAATGGTTCCTCCAGTATCCTCCAGAGTGGGCTTATTTACCGCCTGAAAAAGGGCAAATGCGCTCTCTTCCTCCTGTCGAAAAAACTGAACGCGTCTTAGCTGTCCCGGGCGAAGGACTCTGGCTAGAAACAAAGAAGGGCCTGCAAAAACTCGATATTGATGTTGTATTTCCTGTCCTACATGGAACTTTTGGCGAAGACGGTACGATCCAGGGTTTACTCGAAACAGTCGATCTTCCTTATGTTGGCGCGGATGTCTTGGGGTCGGCGGTCGGCATGGACAAGGAGGTTTCTAAGCGCTTATGGCTGTCGGCAGGGCTACCAGTTGTCGATTATATATCTGTAGGAAAAGAAGATGTCTCAGATGAAAACCTAAAGATACTTGCACGAAGAGTGGAAACTAGATTTGGCTGGCCCTGCTTTGTAAAGCCCTCATGCTCAGGTTCCTCGGTTGGAACATCTAAAGTCAATAATTCTGAGGCGCTAAAAAATGCAATACTTTCTGCTCTCCGCTGGTCTGAGCATGCATTGATCGAGGCATTTATCCATGCTCGCGAAATCGAATGTGCAGTGCTTGGTAACGAGCGACCTGTTGCTTTTGCTCCAGGAGAGATAATTCCATCTCACGAATTCTACGACTATGAGGCAAAGTATAAGGATCCACAGGGCGCTACCCTTTTGATACCAGCTCCGCTATCGGAAGAGACAAAGAATCGAATAATGAGCCTCGCGCTTTCTGCATATAAATATGCATCTATAAAAGGTATGGCACGAGTTGACTTCTTTGTCGAGAAGATAACTGGCGAGGTGTTTCTAAATGAGATCAACACTATTCCTGGTTTTACAGCCATTTCGATGTACCCTCGAATGTGCATAAATGGAGGGGTTTCCTATACTGAACTGCTAGATAGGCTAATAGAGTTTGCATTAGAACAATATGCGCTAAAGCGCGAACTCGAATACGATTTCTCAAAATCATAGAATAATAACCTCTGTTTATTGATCATGAATTCGGTTTCTTGAGATCTTAAAAACATCTGCTATTCTCGATCTTGCACTTTAAGCTCTTGCTTTTAAAGTTCCTTTCCTTCAAACACCCCTTCTTCGGACTCAGAATCAGGAATCAGGCATGCTCTCGCCTTGTCCCTAATAACAGCGCTAAATAATGCATAATTATTTATACTATTTCTAATTATTATTATCACTTCCGTATTCAATAGCTTCAGGGTATAATAAAGATTAAAAAGACATATGACTCTAATAAGCTCAAAAGGAGGCAACTATGAATTCCCAGGATTACATAGCCCTGGATTACCAATACGGAGCACATAATTATCATCCTATCCCCGTCGTCATTTCAAAAGCCAAAGGATGCAAGGTCTGGGATCCCGAAGGGCGAGAGTACTATGATTTCCTGTCAGCATATTCTGCAGTAAACCAAGGCCATCTCCATCCGCATATTGTCAATGCTGTCAAAAGTCAAATCGAACGAGTGACGCTCACTTCAAGAGCGTTCCACAATGACAAAATGGGGCCATTCCTCAAGAAACTATGCGAGTATACGGGCTATGAAATGGCTCTTCCTATGAACTCTGGTGTAGAAGCTGTAGAGACAGCGATCAAGGCTGCAAGGCGATGGGGCGTGGAAAAAAGAGGGATAGAGAATGGAAAACAATCCATAATCTGCGCCAATGACAATTTTCATGGTCGAACGCTAAGCGCCGTATCAATGTCGAGTGATCCTGATTCCTATATCAACTATGGGCCTTATGTACCAGGTTTCATAAAAATTCCTTTTGGAGATGCCAAGGCAGCCCGTGACGCCATCGATGAGAATACAGTTGCTGTGCTAGTGGAGCCCATTCAAGGAGAAGCCGGTGTTGTTGTTCCTCCTGATGGCTATCTCTCAGATCTCAGAAGAATCTGCACCGAAGCGAGGATTTTATTCATACTAGATGAAATACAGACTGGTTTTTGCAGAACAGGCCGCCGTTTCGCTTGGCATTATGAAAATGCTCGCCCCGATATCATGTGTCTCGGCAAGGCTCTAGGGGGTGGTATCATGCCGATTTCCGCCATTGTTGCAGATCATGAAGTTATGGATGTATTCACACCAGGGACACATGGTTCAACTTTTGGCGGGAATCCACTAGCTGGCGCAGTAGGCATTGCTGCTCTCGAAGTACTCGAACAAGAGAATCTCGATGAAAGAGCATTTAAGCTGGGCGAACGTTTTAGAGAAGCCCTAAAAAATGCAAAATCATCTCATTTTCGCCTAGTTCGTGGAAAAGGCCTCCTAAATGCAGTTGTCTTCGAAGAAGGCTTTGATGCCTATCCTACTTGCATAGACCTAAAGGAATCTGGCATACTTGCTAAACAGACGCACGGAAATATAATACGCTTTGCCCCGCCGCTCGTCATAACTGAGGACGAGCTCGAAGAAGCTCTCGAGAGAATAATTTCCGTGCTGGACAGAGCCTAGAATCTAATTTGCACTAATTTGTAGAGGATGATGAAGAATTTCAAATCCTTGATCAGCCATATATATTTTGTGGCTTTTTTTGTGGCCTTTTTGATTGCAGTATACTTTATTGCTATACAAAGGCAAGAAACTTTACAGGCTTCAGTGCCAATTGAGAATCGAACTATTGTCCTCGAAAGCCTATCAGATAAAAACCAAGTTTCGCCTCAAAATACTTCACAACAACATGCAAAGATATCACCTCTTCCAGGTGAGATCTTTCTCAAGACAATAGATATAGATGTCGACGATGATGAAGATTTCGAGCAAGTCATTCTATGCAAGAAAACAGCCGGAAGCACAGTCTTGTGGATTATTATTGCTGACTTTTCGTCAAATCTTGGCGTCTATCTTAGACATTTCGAGGCCCAGATACGAGCTTCAAAGCTAGAGAGCATAACCGTGCAGCCACTTGATGTTACAGGTGATGAGCTTTCCGATCTTATTATTCAAGGTCTGGATAGTTCTAACAATCAAACCCTAACCATATTTCGTCGGCTTTTAAATCGGGGGTATGGTCTAATATTTTCAGAGGCAGGCTTGTCTATAAATCTTCAGGACTCTGATAATTTTGCTATCCCATCTATTGTTGTCGAATCATTGCCAAATAAAGCGGGTTTCGTTTCCTATAAGACCTATAGATGGAACAGAAACCGCCTCTTATTAGAAAAAGTATCAGAATCTCCCTTAAGAGAGAGCAATAGCATCTTAGAAGGTCCTTCTGGAAGCGACGCTGCGTCATATCTCTCCTGGCTCAAGCGACTTTGGACAAAGAATTCAGATATATCCAATATATGCTCGCTGTATTTAGATACGAATAGCAATGCATTGATCTTAGAAGGCCAACAGATTCAGCAACGATGGATAATTAAAAGCGCTGAGCGCAATGGCAATCGACTATATCTTACCTGTAGGCTCTCAGAGCTAAGCGATCTCGATCGAATCTTTATAATCGACGCAAAAGGACAAAACGAAATATTGGTCAACATAATCGATCAACAAGTATCTCATTTCCGCCGCGATGAAGGTTGGTCTGGGAGATACAAATCGTTTGATTATGCAAAGGAATCTGAGGAACATAAGACGATATTGTCAAGCCTTGATCATTCGCTATTTCTAGGCCGTTATCTTGGTGATAACCATTCTGTGCTGGTGCTCGATCAGGCCAAGAGTATCCTTGTAATAAATGGGAAATATAGAGAAGGGGCTGCAAGAGTCTATGATTACGATGGATATCGATTGCTTGATTTCTTGCAGATTCAGCCGAATGGGCTTGTCGGAGAGAGGCTGCTCTTCATTATCTCTATCGATCAATCTGAGAATGGCTCAATAAATCGCCTCATCCTTCGACCAGCTGAGATCGGGCCAGAGGGTGCTAGAATAGAATATCGAACACCCTATATCTTCATTAAAACAAGTTAGGGGCCTGCAGGATAAGATTCATATCCAAGGTCTTTGAGCTTGGACTGTGTTTTTCCCCAGTCTTCTTCAGCTGCCACATGGACAGCCCATCTTAGCTCGCCAGCTTGGTTTTTCATTTCTATTATCCTTGTCCTGAACTTTTGATTAGTCAAGTTTTTAGATAGCCGCTCAGCATTATCTTTCGAAGAAAAATAGCCCACCTGCAGCCACTGGACTTCGCTTGTAGAGCCATGTTCTTCTACTATTGGAGAACTGCTCGATGATCCCCCATAATCAGCTAGAGGAGCTTGACCCTTAATCCACGAAAACCCTAAATAAAGTATAAGCGATGAAGAAGGGAAAGCTTTTCCCAGAATCAAATCCGATTCTATTGAGTCGGGGAAATCCTTTACCAAGCTGCAAGGGCTAGCCCCAAACTGACCAAAATCCGCAAAATATTGCAGAAGCAACAGCTCTTTTCGCAATTGAGGTTTTGTAACGATAGCTAACGCATCTCTCGTTTTTGAAGAAGCTGAAACATAATCTTGATCATAAAGAGAAAGCCATATGTCAAAAATAATTCGAAATTCCGGCAAGACAGCCTCATTTTTTAAAAGCACTAGTGCGTTTTTCTGATCGCCGACTGCTATTGAAAGCCTTAGTGCCTCAACAATGTATTTCCCGTCGATAGAGGCGGCCTTTATATACCACGACGCAGCTTCTTTTGTTTGCCCAAGAAGCAGATATAGCCCTCCCAGAATGCCCCTGAGCTCGGCTTTCAAGTTCTGGCCAGCCTTTGCCTCATATTCTTGACAAAGGGCTATTCCATCTCTAACAGGTAGCTGCGAAACTGCCGAAAGCAAGACATCTCGCAAGGCATCTTGGCTTGTGGTCTTTGACGCAGCTTGTCGGGCCTGATTCAGACTTTTGTATGTCTCTGCCTCCGAGGATGAGCTAATAATAAAAATAAATAATGATAGGAAAAATGTAAATGAGACTGTGAAATTGAGAAACCAGCGATCCCTAGATATCTGTATTCTGTTTCTCTTCACACTTCTTATCTTCACACTTCCTCGCCTCTTAATGTATTGCCAGCAACCGATATAAACCTTACCTGGGCAAATTGCCCAATTCTTGTTGGAGAGCCAGGAAAGACCACCATCTCATCGCGTGATGTCCTTGCCAATAGCTCTCTTGATGATTGCTTTGATCGGTTTTCTATGAGCACCTTGTCGACTTGGCCAATTCGCTCTCTCATAAGAGAAGTTGTTATCTCTTTTTGAAGGGCAATAACTCGGGCAAGTCTATCTTTTTTTATTTTTTCAGGTACTTTATTTGGCAGTCCAGCAGCAAATGTGCCTTCGCGTTCGTTGAAGTGATACATGAAAGCATAAGAAAAATGAACACTGCGCATTAGTCTTAAAGTCTGTTCAAGATCTTCTTCGGTCTCACCAGGAAATCCGACCATAATATCTGTAGATAATGTAAGGTCTGGAATTGCCTTTTTTAGAGCATCGATTACAGAAAGGTAGTATTCTCGAGTGTATTTGCGATTCATCGCGGAGAGTATGGTATTAGAGCCCGATTGCAAAGGCAAATGGAGGTGATGACAAAAAAAAGGATCCTCTGCCATAACTGCTATGAGCTCTTTAGAGAGATCTTTGGGATGGCTTGTAAGAAAACGAATCCAGCCAATTCCACGCTCAGATTGCTTAGGCGGCGCATCGGCGCATCCTATCGTGTCTTTGCTATCTTGCTTTTTTCGCAGGTGCATCGCAATCATCTTTAGGAGCCCGGTAAAGTCTAAAAATGTCCCATCTTTTTCCCAGCTATAGGAATTTACATTCTGTCCAAGAAGAGTAATCTCGCGAATACCAAGATCTTCGAGCTTATCTATTTCCTGAAGAATATCCACAGGGCTGCGCGAAATCTCGCGTCCCCGTACATAAGGCACTATACAGTAGGTGCAAAAATTATTGCAGCCATGCATTATGGGAATAAAGGATCGAAATGCCCCACCCTCGTGATGGAACTCACTGAAAACATATCTTGGGCTCTCCTCGAGCGCTTCTATCTTTTGGCCATTGGCAATGGTGTCGAGCATAAGCGAAAATGATTGCTTTTGGAATGTTCCAAAAACATAGTCGACGCCGGGAGCCTTTTTTCGAATGGCATTTTTATACTGCTCTGCCATACAACCAACAACCGCCAGAACGAAATTATGTTCTTTCTTGCGTGCAGTTAATTGATGAATACGATTCCATACGCGGTTTTCGGCAGTTGCTCTTACGGTACATGTATTCAATAAAATTAGCTGGGCTTCTTCCTCTCCAGAGCGCCCCCATCCATGTTCTTTAAGAGTCACCTCCATCGCTGCCGACTCAGCCTTGTTCATCTCGCAGCCATAGGTCTCGATATGATAATTTTTCATTTCTTCTTTTTTAGGCCTCTAATAAATCCAACAAGATTGAAAAGACCATATCCAAGAAGTCCTATGCCACCTAGGGAAAGCAGAGAATGCGATAAACCAGGCAAAAACAGAGTGGCGAATCCTGCAATGCCTGCTGCACCTAGCACTGTGCCGGAAATCTTGTCGGTCTTAGTCTTCCCTAAGAGACCTATAGCACCCAGCCCTATGAGCCCTGCGGATATTACAGTCCCGACCACTGGGATGCCAAGCAAAGCCTCGACACCTAAAAAGCCAAGGCCTGCAACCGAAGACATGACACCCTTTGTCCCTTTATCATTCAAAGTCTTGGGATCGACCGGATAATTGCTTTCCATATCTTTTCCTCTCTTGATCCAAAATGCATCATACTCCAAAATCCTTAACACTGATCGACATTCCTCATATCAGGGATAAGAAGATTCAAGTTGATCTAGCCTTCCATGTTCGCCACTGACCGGTTCAATCTTCGAACGATCGCTTTTTTCAACATATGCATAAGCGGAATGGTTATGGATACTCTCAAAATTCTCCGCTTCAACCGAAAACCATGGAAAGCGATGAAGAGCATCAACCTTTAAATATACTTCTCTCACGACATCTTCTACAAAGCGAGGCTGCATATAGGCCTTCTCAGTTATAAACTTTTCATCTTCGCGTTTCAGGAGAGTAAATAATTCGCTCGAGCCAGATTCCTCAACTATTCGGATTAAGTCCTCAAACCAAAAAAAAGGGCCAAGAGATACTTGAAGTGTCACAAGGCCTCTCTGGTTGTGTGCTCCTCCATTTGAGATAGCTTTGGAACATGGGCAAACTGTTTGCACGGGCACTATTACGCCAGCAATAAAACGATGCCCATTTTCAGAGCAGCTTGCTTCGTAAAAGCATTCATAGTTCATTATAGACGTTTGTTCCGAGACAGGTGCCTTCTTTTTGATAAAATAGGGAAAATGAATACCTGTGTAGGCTGTCTGCGCATCCAGCTCTATTCTTAACTTTTTTAGCATTTTTATCACATTGGGCATCGAGAGGTCGCTTCGATATTCCTCAAAGATCTCTATGAATCTGCTCATGTGAGTGCCCTTGAAATCATGCGGAAGGTCTGCAAATAAATTGACCATAGCCGTTGTGTGCTGGTATTTTTCAGCTTTGTCGAGCAAAGTTATGGGGTACCTGAGGCCTTTGACTCCAACTTTCTGGATCGCAACATTGCGATTATCCTTAAACGATTGAACATCTACCATAATCTAAACCTATATTTCGCGTAAAGAAATGTACTAATATCTAAAACCTATCTTTTCTCTGCCTCATGCAAACTTGGATTCTTACAGCGCGATATTAGAAATCCTCGCAGCAGCATCGATGGTGTTTGAAAGCAGCATGGTGATGGTCATGGGCCCTACTCCTCCTGGTACGGGTGTTATCCAGCCTGCAACTTGCGAAGCTCCTTCGAAATCAACATCACCGCAAAGCCGATAACCCTTCTTTTTAGTAGAATCAGGCACACGATTGACTCCTACATCTATAATACAAGCACCTGGCTTGATCATATCCACAGACACCAAGCCCGGTGCTCCCGCGCAGGCCACCACAATATCCGCTTCGCGAACATGAGAACCAAGATCCCTCGTCCCAGTGTGGCAGATAGTTACTGTCGCATTGACCGATTTCCGAAGAAGGAGGTTTGCAAGTGGTTTGCCCACAATGTTTGAGCGCCCAACGACTACTGCCCTTGCTCCATTGGTCGGTACATCGCTCCTCTTAAGGAGTTCAATTATTCCAAACGGGGTACAGGGTATGAAACAGGGTTGTTCAAGGAGCATGCGACCGAGATTGACTGGAGTAAAACCGTCTACATCCTTGTTGGGATCGATAGCCTCGATAACGCGGCGCTCATCGATATGTCTAGGAAGAGGAAGCTGAACGAGGATGCCATGAACATTTGGATCTCTATTGCATTCGGCAATTCTTTCGAGAAGAGCTTCCTCTGATGTATTCTCCGCCATTCTTGTCTCGAAGCTCTGCATACCGATCTCAGCGCAGGCTCTTTCTTTTGCGGTTACATAAGAAATCGAAGCTGGATTATCCCCCACAAGAATCACGGCAAGACCTGGTATTACTCCTTTTCCCTTGAGGAAGATGACTTTCTGTACAAGCTCATTCCTAATCTCCTCAGCAATTCTCTTTCCATCGATAAGTACTGCAGACATAACTCCTCCCACCTTCAAGATACTATATTTCCAGGATTTCGTCATGAATTTTCTAGTGTTTCAAAGAAATCCCTGTATTCCATGCACCAGCAAAATGCATTGATTGTTGGAATGATCAAACTAAAGGCAAAATGTACTCCATTATCTATATCAAAAAAATATCCTGGTTGTGCGAAAATCCCTTTCTCTTTGAGCAAACGCTGGGCTATTTTATCTTCTTCCAAATAACTCGGGCTTTCAATTAGAGCAGTCCATCCGCCTTGACAGCAAAGTACTCGATGTGGGCTAGCTTTACCTGTCAGAATTTCTATATAGACAGCATAATTCTCGCGAATTCTGCCTAGCAACCTACATAAAAATGCCGTCTCATGTTCAAAGAGAAAAGGCAGGGCATTCATTATAGGAGTATTCACAGAAAGAAAAGTATCTGCAATGAGATCAAGTCTTTTTTTTGCTTTAGATACCTCTTGGCCTGGCCCAGAGATGGTGATCCATGCAAGCTTCAGCTGAGGCAAACCCATTCGTTTAGAGAGTCCATCGAGTACAAAAGTAAGCACTCTATTCTCCCCTACAAAGGTCTTTCGTTCGATATTCTCATCTATAGGAAAATCAAAAAAAACTTCATCTGCAATCAATGCGAGATCATATTTTTCGCATAGGTCCAAAATTTCGGTCCTTTCTCCTTTTCGGATATATGAACCAGTGGGATTATTGGGATTGATTATAACAATGGCTTTGATCCGCCTAGTATAATCTGCAGCAAGAATAGAGGAAAGCTCATCGAGATTCACATACCAGCCAGAAGGATGAACATACTCAAGCCTGTAAGTCAGCACTTTCACCGAATCCAGTTCTGCCAAGTGTTGAAAAAGAGGGTAACCAGGTTTTGGTACTAGTACCGCATCGCCAGTGTCGCATAGCAGCTTGAAAAGCCATGAATACCCCTCTGAAGTGGAAGCACAGAGAAAATAGCTATCAGGAGGCATATTTTTGCTATACGAAACAAAATGATCCGAAATAGCCTCTCGTGCACGATAAAGCCCTCTAGGTTCTGGATCATAGAAAACATTATCTTTGGCTGCCAGAGAAATAAGATCTGAGCTTTCCCAATCGAGTTCTGCCTTTGTGGGATTTGTATTCGATAGATCTTTGATTGGAAGCCCAGTGCTGGACCTCCATGTGCGAATCTTCGAAAGCTCATTTGGTTCTGCTTCTCCAGCATTGGATCTTCTGGAAAAAATATTTTTCATCAAAATAAACCTATCGAAGCCCAAGAATATCTAATATGCTCGTCTCAAGCTCCTGCCGAAGTTGAGCTGCCTCAGTCTCTAGAAATTCGCATTCTTTCCTTGCTGCACAGGTGAATTGTTCATCAGTCAGTGTTTTTATGTTTATTCTAACATTCAAGACTGCTCCAGAAAGCCCTGCCCATGCCATGAGACATCCTGTGGCTGCATCGATTGCCGAATTTGAGTTGCCAGAACGGGCTGCTTCGAGGCATAAGCGCATCGCTTCGAGACAAAGCCGAGAAGTTTTAAGAGGCACACTAGCTGCTTCTTTGTTGGCTGTCTCGATTGCCACATCACGCATTCTCTTCTCAGTTTCAGTCGATTTTGGAAGCCTTATAGCATCCATAACCGCATTAAAGGCCGCTGTGTCTTCATCTACTAGTTCGAGCAGAGTCTTCTTGAGTCTTTGAGCCTTGAGCCCTAATGCTTCCAATTCTTCATAAATCCCTTCGTATCCTTTCTTGCCTATGGTAAGATTTACATCCATGGCAGCCAGAGCAGATCCAAGAGCTCCTGCCAGAGCAGCTACAGATCCCCCTCCCGGTGCTGGCGAGTCTGAAGAGACAATATCTACAAAGGAGCTGATCTTTTTTGAAACAAGAATCCCTTCTTTCCTTATTGCCCACTCTATGATCTTTTTTTCGGGTTCAAAAGGTTGTACAGAGCGTAAACCGAGTGTCTGTACAGCTAGCTCTACAAGTTCATGCTCTGAAAGTGCGGGGCTTTTGCCTGCTTTCTGGCGATAGTATCGCCCGCAAACACAGATAGCTTCTAGAGGAATTAGTCCAATAAGCTCAGAGCCAGTTACATATACGCCTCTGGCTTCCGCTTCTTCTTTTACCGCATCGAATACCATATGCAATGGGGTTCTATGAAAATCGAGAATATTGATAGAGACCTGAGCACATTGGTAGGATTCAATATACCATCCAATAGCACGGACAGCCTGCAATCTACCTGGAACCTTGACAATATTTCCATTGCTATCCTTTATTGTACGGCCTGTTTCTCGAATATTGAGTGCTATGTCGTGAGCTATTCTCTTATCTTTTGTGTTTAGGTTAATGTTATAAGCAATCAAAAATTCTCTTGCACCGGTTACAGTTGCGCCCCAGCGAGCGTTGAAACGAGCGGGTCCAAAGTCAGGCTGCCATACTGGATCCGAGAGTTTTGCCTCTAATCCTTCATATTCGCCAGCACGGATATCCGCAAGACTCTGTCGCTCGGGGCAGGTCGCTGATTTTTCGTAGAGATAGACTGGCACATTAAGCTCTTCTGACAGCTTTTTGCCGAAATCCTTTGAAATACTTACGCATTCCTCCATGGAAATACCTGAAACAGGTATAAAAGGGCATACATCTAGAGCTCCTATTCGCGGATGAGCTCCATGGTGCGTTCTCATGTCTATTAGCTCATATGCAACTCGTGCTGCTTTCAAAGCGGCTTCTTTTACAGCTTCAGGAGGCCCAATGAAGGTATATACTGTACGATTTGTGTCTGCACCTGGGTCTATATCGAGCAGAAAAACCCCTTGAACAGACCTGATGGCATTTGCAATAGCTTCGATCTTAGCGTGATCTCTTCCTTCGGAAAAATTTGGAACACATTCTAGCAAGGGCTTATCCATATTACTCCTCCATTTTATGAAATGTGTTGAGACTCAATACTTGGCGACGAGCTTCTTCTAATGATCTTCGATCATTGATATTTTGGAATACGATTCTAGGATCGCAGAGAGAGATTATCTCATTCCCATGAATGATGAGATGGCTTTTTATTTCGATAAAGTGCCAAAGAGATAAGTTAGAACTGCTTTGGATATAACAATAGAGATCAGAAAAAAGATTTTTCTTATAGAATGCAAAAAATGGTTGGATATTCCCTTCTGACTCGCAAAGAACTATATCCACATCTTTCGACATCGATTGAAGATAGAGATATTGAATTAGCGGTAAAGAAACAAATGGCATATCTACTGCGCAAAGGCAAACCCAGTCCAATGAAGCATGGACTAATGAAGTGAATAGCCCACTTGCAGGCCCGCCTTCCTTTATATCGTCCTCAAATTGTAAAGCACCAAGACTTTCATAGGACTTTTGAGGCTTGCCCACAATCAGCAGCTCTTGGGCAATCTTGCTTAGTTGAGCGGCGAGCATAAGGCCTATGGGAACTCCATCTATTTCGACTTCTTGTTTGTCTATTCCGCCAAAACGCCTAGCGTGGCCACCATTGAGAATAGCCGCCGAGAACGGTAATCTTTGTTCCCCAAGCATTCCTAAGACTTCTTGTTCTGCTTTTATATCTGCCATAGGATACTATTATGACATGTCTTGCCAAATTCATGCAGATACTCGAATGGGCAGATTGGGATACTCCACCAGATCAGATGAACTGCTCCCTCTCTTTTCAATTCATAATTCAAACTATTAAGGAGCTCATCCCTGCCATTGAATCCGCTCAGCTTTCCAGCAAAGAACTCGATTCTTATAAGATTCACAACCTGTTTGACAAGGCAATTCGCCTCTATTTGATGACTCCAGCCATTGTCAATGTGCTGCTGAACTATAAGATTTGTGTAGAACATGGCCTTCCGCTTCATCCTACTGTTTATTACGAACTCAAGGAAGCGCGCAAGTACCGAATGCGCCATTCGCTAGCCGAAATTCAGCAAGCCAATGAACAATATTGGCAATCCATTGAGGTCGCTCGCTTGTGTTATCAATGCGCGCCTCAAGCCATACCAGCCATAGACAAGCTTTATTCTGGAATTCCACCCGACATCTCTTCATTTTTATATACAGCAGTGCAAGATCGTTACACATGGCTTGGCTCTCAGCCTTCACTCCTTTCAGAGCTCGCAGAAAAAATATCAAAAGAATTTAAGCCTAGCCTTATCGTCGCTGCCGCTCATGGCTCCATCATGCCTGCTCTTATACTTTCAGAACTTCTTGAAATCCCTCTATACTTTATTCGGTTTTCAATGTTCAAACGCCATGATGAAGAACCTATCATAAGCCTATCGGATCAAGCATGGCTTTTTGACTATCGCAACAAGGATGTTCTTTTATATGATGAAGATGTTGCAGGAGGAAATACACTTGATTTGTTTTTGAAGAGATTATCCCCGCTTTTTGGAGAAGTGAAAACTGCTTGTTCGATTCGGCATGCTGGCTCATCCATCCATACAGATTTTTCAGGCAGAGTGTGGTGGGACTAGGCATATTATTGATCTTAGTAGATTTCTTTTATAGATCTGCATAAATTACGCGAATAGCTCGCAATAAGTTGCATATTTATTAGCTCTATGATATACTTATTTATAGAAACAGTTGCCAAAAACCAATGTTGTTCTGTTTTTATGAGCAGTGGCGCTGAGGTTTACCTCCTTTTCCTCAGCGCCTTTCTTTTGTGTTATGATTTGAACTCTAAGGCACCAGATAATGGTGAGCTAATCGCTTGACTTTTATCGATATATCAGCATAGGTTAATATAAGTCATCAAATTGATTTCTCGTGCAGGTTATTAGAGGAGATATTATGTCTCAAAAAACGAAGCTCAACTATGTCCCTTCAATCCGCCGTTTTCCTTCATATCTCCATATAATACGAGCTTTTCAGAGAACCGGTGAACCTTATATTTCTGGCACTTGGATAGCAAATGAGCTAAACCTTGAGCCAATACAGGTCAGAAAAGATCTCTCCATTACCGGTATAGTAGGGAAACCCAAAAAAGGCTATCCGGTAGATCAGCTAATTGCAGCCATAGAGCACTATCTCGCTTGGGATATTGAACAAAGAGCGATGATTGTAGGCGCAGGAAACCTGGGATCTGCTCTAACTGGCTATCAAGAATTCAGAAATCATGGCCTTCATATAGTCGCTGCATTCGACAGCGACCCTTTGAAGGTAGGCAAGACTATTCATCAAATCCAGGTATACCAAATGAATCAGCTAAAAGAGATTGTAGAAAGAATGAAGATAACTCTTGCTATTCTAACCGTTCCCTCACCTTACGCCCAATCAAGCTGCGATGCGATCATCGCTGCGGGCATAAAGGCAATCTGGAATTTCACCAATGTGAAACTCAAGGTACCAGATGATGTAATTGTTCAAAGAGAAGACTTATCTTCTGGATACGCAATACTCTCGGTCATGATGCGTACAAAAGCTAAACTTTCCTGAGCCGAGATTACATCCCTGACTTTATGAAGATATTCCTAATTTCAGGCCCACGCGGCTCTGGAAAGACCTCATTCTGCAATGCTCTCATCAAGGCTGCAAAGGAAAGAGGCATCGTTTGTAGAGGCTGCATGGAGATTTCGCAGCGCGATGAGAATTGGATACCTTACCGTATCAGTCTCTACGATGTATCAAATGGAGAGACTTTTCTCGCAGCTTCGCGTCCCATAGGCAAAAGAGATGTTCCATTCGAATTCTCTCCTGATGCCTTTGCTCATATAAGAGAAAGTTACATTAAGGCTATTAAATTGGATACTATTTCGCAACATGCTCACTATGAACCAGATAAAAAAAGAGAAATTTGTTTGATCGACGAAATCGGCCCACTTGAGCTTGAAAATAGAAGCGGCCATTTATGCTTTTTGGAATTTGTACTCAGCACAAAGGACCCAGGCGCTCTTATTTTGACTGTCAGAACAAGCTTGAAATATACTCTTATATCTTTCCTTGCAAATCGTGAAATCTCAGCAAATCATATATATAATCTTGAACTTGAGAAACTGACAATATCTTCTGCTTGTCTTGATGTTCTTTCTTTTCTTGAGTAGCGATGATTCTTTAGTTGCACGGTTTACCTTGAGATGCTAAAATTTGAAATACAATAGTTTCATAAAAATTGAAAAAGAGGTTTGAACTATGCGCATGACTACACGTGGCCTTTACGCTATAAAAGCAATCCTCTCGCTTGTGGCAACATCTGAAGAAGAAAAGCCTGTCTCTTTAAACAAGATTGCTCAAATTGAGAATCTCTCTCCTGAATTTCTTCAGCAGATTTTCTACAAGCTGAGAAAAGCAGGCATAATTAAATCCTTACGCGGGCCAGGAGGAGGCTTTTCGCTGAACAAAAAGCCTGAAGAAATTTCAGCTTATGATGTGCTATACGCGGTAGGAGAGACTCTGGAGATAGTGCCTTGTATACCTTGGAGAAGCACAAAGAAAGTCTGCCCAAGATTCGACACTTGCGATGTTGGACCTTTCTGGATTGAAATGGAAAATATAATTGTTGAGTATGCAAAATCAAAAAGCTTGAAGGACATTTCCTTAGCTAGAACTCATCAGGAAGTCATATCGGATTGAAATCAGGAATTTGATCTGTGTCATAGGAAATATCAGAGCTCGGGATTTTGCAATTTCAACTAGACAATACTGCTACGAACCTTGTGTATATTGCTTTGGCAATCTGCTAGGAGTGTTTTTCATGCATAAGCATAGAAAGGTACATACTCAGCTTTTCTCTTAAGAGGAGTTGAGAAACTCCTAAGCCATAGCCTTCTTTCAAGAATCGACAATCCTATTCTGCTTAGGAATGCACGCTCTTTGAACTGTGATTCTCTAGCCTTGCAAATCGCATTTCTTTCAATACCAGCTACTTCAGCATGCGTCAGAA
>MWDY01000280.1 GCA_002070755.1 Spirochaetes bacterium ADurb.Bin110
GGAAGTAAGAGAGAAATTCAGCCATTAGAGTGCCTCCTTGATCGCTGCAAAGACTTCATCTGGATGAAAAAGCTCACCATTGGCCTTACCGAGCCTTATCACAGGTTGTTCGCACGCAGCCGATCTCTCTATCTCGAGTGCAAGCTGACCAAGATTCATCTCGGGCACGACAATTTTTTTTGCGGACGCTAATAAGGACTTTACGGTCTTAATAGGGAAAGGCCATATAGTCTTAAGCCTAAGCATGCCTACTTTATAGCCTTCTTTGCGGGCACGCCTAACTGCAGAAAGAGATGCCATTGCAGAAGATCCGAAGGATACTACAGCCAGATCGCAACCCTCTAGCTCCTCTGCGAAATAGTCTGCCAACTCTTCGGTTTTGTTTTCGATCTTTAAATTGAGACGGCGCGCAAGTGCTCCTGCTATGGCAGGCTTACTAGTCGGAGCGCCATTTTCATCGTGAGTCAGACCTGTACAGTGCCAACGATAACCCATTCCAAAAGGAGCCATGGGCGGCACACCTCCGTCGGGATCCGCTGCATATGGCTTATAGCCTTCTGGGCTCTCTGGCATTGGCCTTCTAGGAATCGCATAGCTTGATGGATCGGGTAGAACAACTTTTTCTCGCATATGCCCAATCACTTCATCCATCAAGACTATGACTGGAACACGATACTTCTCAGATAGCTCAAAAGCGCGGAATGTCAGCTCATAGCACTCCTTTACATTGCCAGGAGCTAATGCAATTATCGGATGATCTCCGTGTGTACCCCATCTGGCCTGCATTACATCCCCCTGAGCTGGGCTCGTTGGCATACCGGTCGAAGGACCAACACGCTGTACATCTATGATAACTACAGGAATCTCGCAGAGGCCTGCATAGCCTATTGCTTCCTGCATCAGAGAAAAGCCAGGACCTGAAGTAGCGGTCATGGCTTTGGCACCAGTCAATGAAGCACCAATACACGCTGAAATTGAGCCAATCTCATCTTCCATTTGAATGAATTTGCCTCCCACTTTTGGAAGCTCTTCCGAGCACATCTCGGCTATCTCTGTGGAAGGAGTGATAGGATAACCAGCATAGAATCGTAGCCCCGCAGCTATAGCAGCCATGGTGCATGCCTCGTTTCCTTGCATAAGCTTTATAGTTTCAGCCATGGGATGCCTCCGATTTTAAGCCCAGACCAACCTGATTGATGCCTGCTTCGAATTTAGCTTTTTCTTCGACAGGGTGAACTTCAATCGCAAAATCGGGACAACGGAGTTCACACATTCTGCATCCGATGCAGTCATCCGGCCTGGCAGGAAAAGCCTTTTCGTTTCTTAGCTCCAACACCTTCTTTGGGCAGAAAGCCACACAGATGTTGCAACCTTTGCAGTATTTTACTCTGACGATGTGAAAAAATTTCTTTTGAGGACCAGCCATTTCTTTGCTCTTGAAAAATAATCGCCGCACTCAATCTAACAGACCGAGCATTGCTCCTTTAGATGTTCCTTCAAAAAAGAAAAACTTTAAAGGATAAATATAAGCAGGAATGCATTACGGCGTTTTTTTATTTTACAGTTTATTCACGATTTTGTCAAAATCTATCAATTCTTGCATAAACCATATATGCTGCCGATACTTGTCGCTTCCAGCGATTTGAGATACAAATAGACTCCAGGAGTTTTTGAGATGAAATACTTAAAGATTCGCGATTTAACACTTCGCGATGGTCAACAGTCACAATTTGCTACACGCATGAATAATAAGCAGGTCAAGGCCGTACTGGATGATTATCGCCAGAGTCATTTTTATGCTATGGAAGTATGGGGTGGCGCTGTTCCTGACTCAGTCATGAGATTTCTTGGTGAAGATCCATGGGATAGGCTCACTACAATCAAGGAAGGAATTGGCAATGCCTCAAAACTGACTGCCCTCTCTCGTGGGCGCAATCTATTTGGATATAACCCCTATCCTGATTCGGTAATCGAAGGCTTTTGCAGAAATGCCATTGCAGCGGGCGTAGATATCATGAGGATTTTCGATGCGCTCAACGACATCGACAATATGAAGTCTTCGATCCGCTCTGTTAAGGAGGCAGGTGGCCTAGCAGATTGTGCGGTCTGCTATACTGTCGATCCGCATTTCACATTGAGAGACAGAATAAAAGGGATTTTTTCCGGCAAGAAGATACCACCAAAGATTTTCACCGTAGATTATTATGTCAAGAAAGCAAAAGAGCTTGCTTCTCTCGGCGCTGACATGATCACAATCAAAGATATGGCAGGACTGATAACTCCTACTATGGCTGCTGATCTCATAAAAGCGCTAAAAAATGAACTTGAGATTCCTATTGATCTTCATACTCATTGCACGCCAGGCTTCGGAGTTGCAAGTCTGCTTGCAGCTATGGTCAATGGAGTCGACATTGTAGATACGGCAATTCTGTCTTTTTCTGGAGGGCCCGCCGCCCCGGCTTATGAAATAATACGCATTTTTGCAGACAGATTGAGCCTCTCCGTAGATGTCGACAATGCTGCTGTCGCAAGAATAGACAAACGTCTTAGGCAAATCCGAGCAGAACTTGCAGCCTTCGATCAATATAAAAGACTTCCGCCTGAACTCGATCTTTCTAAGGATAGCCTATCACCAGAGCTCTCTAGGCTCTTTGATGACGCTATAGAAGCAGCTGTCGGAGGCAAGTACCAAAAATCTCTCGCAATCTGCCAGCAAATAGAAAAAGCCTTTTCCTACCCCGAGCCAGATGAGATTGTGCGTCACGCACAGATACCTGGCGGCATGTATACCAACATGCTCACTCAGCTCAAGGAAGCCAAGCTGGAACATCTCCTCAATGAAGTTCTTCATCTTGTGCCAACTGTGCGGCTCGATGCTGGACTCCCTCCGCTTGTAACTCCTACCAGTCAGATTGTAGGTGTCCAGGCGGTGAACTGCGTTATAAGCATGCACGAGGGAAAGGACATGTACGAAAACGTCTCGAAAAACTTCGAAGACCTTATCCTCGGTTTATATGGAAAGACGCCATGGCCAGTCGATCCTGAATTCCGCTATAAAATATGTGGCACAAGAGAAGAAGTTCCTTATGACACAAGCAAGTACAAACCTCAAGATAACCCACCGGTTCCAGAAGCAGGAGGAACTCTGCTCGCATTGAATGAAAAAGAACAACTACTTCTAGAGCTATTCCCTTCGGTGGCAGCCAAGTTCTTGAAAAATAAAAGGATTGCGGAATGGCAAGCAGCACATCCAGAAGGTATCCCTTCTGAAGCACAACCGCAACCTGCAGAACATCCCATTTCCCTATACTTTGATCCTAATTACGAGCCAAATGATGGAGAGCCACCATCTTTCTGGGAGATTGCACCAGGTTGGGCAGGATGGACAGATTATATCTCTATAGAACAATAGAAAGCTCTCTTAGCTTCCCTAGCCCTTGATTACCAAGAGAGGCTTGGCACGTGCCACAAGACTTGCAAGGCCAGAACCGCTCACCGTTTTCACAACATCGTCCACGTTTTTATAGGCAATAGGAGCTTCTTCACAGGCCAATCGTTTGCTAGCTGCAAGCAATATTACAGAATGCGCGCGCATCTGGTCTGTAAGAGTATCAAACTGAATCTGACGTGCAGCTGCGTTACGGCTCATACGCCTGCCTGCCCCATGTGCAACGCTTCCAAAACTATCTTCCATAGCTTTAGGTCCGCCAACCAATATATAGCTGCCTCTCATCATATCACCAGGCAAAAGAACGGGTTGGCCAACTTCTCGCGCATGGAGGGATAGCTCAGGGTGGCCAGCAGGAAAAGCGCGTGTAGCACCCTTTCTGTGAACAAGTAGCCGCTTTTCCTTTCCTTCGACGGTATGGGTCTCAAATTTTGCAATGTTATGGGCAACATCATATAAGAGTTGCATTCCAAGCGAATCCCAGGGCTTTCCAAATTCCTGGGCAAAAACCTCACGCACAGAATAGGTTATCATCTGCCTGTTTATCCATGCAAAGTTTGCAGCCGCCGCCATAGCCGAAAGATATTCTTTGGCGATAGGATCGCGAATAGGTATGCTAACAAAATCATGTTCATATAGAGGCAGCTTATACTGTCTCATCTTCGGGCGCATGCGCGCGATATACTCTGTAGCAACCTGATGGCCCAAACCCCTTGATCCGGTGTGGATCCAGATAAGTACTTGCCCCTCGAATAGGCCATAGGCCTTAGCGCGTGCTGTGTCAAAAATGCGCTCTACTGTAGCTATCTCGAGAAAATGGTTACCTGCCCCCAGAGTTCCGAATTCTTCCTTTCCCCTCTCTACAGCCCTATCGCTTACTGCTCGCTCATCGGCTTCCTCTAGACGTCCTCCGCTTTCAACAGATTCGAGGTCGGAATCTTCTGCAAATCCCTTAGCCAAAGTCCACTGCAGCCCGTTGTCCATCGCTTTTCGAGCTTCTTTAGCAGATACTCTCAACGCACCTTTCGAACCAACCCCTGATGGTACACGGGAGAAAAGCTCCTTGCCGATAGATTCGAGTCTCGGACGAACCATTTCCTCATCGAGAGAAGTAAGAATTACTCTTACGCCGCAATTTATGTCGAATCCCACACCTCCAGGCGATACAATGCCTTCATCTATGTCGAAGGCAGCCACGCCGCCTATCGGAAAAGCAAAACCCTGATGCATATCGGGCATGCCAAGCGCTTCTTTTACTATGCCAGGCTGTCGAGCTACATTTACTAGCTGTTCTATGGATTTGTCTTCACGAAGAAGGTCGAAAAGCGATTCGGAGGCGTAGATGCGAGCAGGAACACGCATTCCTTCCCTCACAGGAATCAGATATGAGAACGGATCGATCCTTTCGATTTCCATAAGCCTTCCTGCTTTTAGATAAGACGTTCTATACTGCAAGCCTCCGGAATTCCTAATCTGCTCAACATAGTGCGATACGCTTTCTCTGTCCCCGAAGTTACTATTTCTAGACAAGATTTTACAGATTCGCTAAAAAGGACCCCCTCGGCTTGTTCTGCATTTTCAATGCTTCTGTTTTCTATCAAATTGGATTGCCAGTCTGCTTTCTTCAATAGCTCGATTACAGCTTTGGCTTGCAGATCGGCAGGATCGATAAATTCCATCTCTGGCGCTAGAGACTTGAATAAGTCCATAACAATGGGATAATGCGTGCAGCCAAGAAGCACCGAATGAACCGGATGAAGCGCTGCAAGCTGTGCGAGCATGGATGAGATCTCCTTGCTGATGGCTGATTTGTCATCTATTGATTCATCGATAAGCGCAGCTAGCCTGCGGCTTGGTACCCCATGAATGTGCACGGCAGGATTAAGATCGCTTACCAGTTTTGCATGCAAGCCTGATCTGACAGTGAACTCCGTGCCAAATAGGCCTAGATCCGACTCCCCGCAAGTGGCGAGATATTGCGCTGCCGGAGAGATGATATCGACTATCGAAGATCCCCAAAAAGGCTTCAAGCGATCTATCGTAGCAGAAATAGTATTGCATGCAATCGCCACGATTCGAATATTACGTTCCGAAAGGACTTCTAGCATTCGTAAAGTTAGCTCTACTATTTCATCCAATGGCCTGTTGCCATAAGGCACATTTGCATTATCGCCTATGTAGACAATATCAGCTGGTACATTTCTCAATAAAAGGCTCCTAACAACTGTGAGCCCGCCCATGCCGCTATCGATTACTCCAATTTTCTCGTTCATGAACAATATTGATACACGACAATTGTTTTCTGTCAATCGAATGCCTTAGAGCAAAAACGTCCACCTCTATAATAGCTTTATTATTGCGATGCTTTGCTATTCCAATATGAGCTCGAATTCAGCAGACACTGTAACGCTGATTTCAATCTCTCCTGGACTTATAGACTCTGAGCCGAAGGCCGCTGCCTTCATAACCATATTTCCGGTATCGAGTGCTGAGAATCTATCTTGTATACTGACTCTTATGGGAGCTCCCAATCTCAAGCCTAGCGCGCTAGCACCAACCTCGGCCTTTGAGCCAGCCTCCAAGCAGGCTGACTTGATGAGTTGAGCCTTAAATGCTTCTAGATCTCTACGATCATAAGAGACTGACCGTACAACATTTGCTCCAGCTGCTATTGCTTTATCGATGATCATGGCTACAGATTCCAGATCCGAAATTTCCACTGAAATGCTTGTTTCCGCCCTGTAGCCTTTTATGACATTCTCTCTGTCTTTTTCTGTGCTATATACTGGCGAAATACGGTAAGAACTTGTCTTCATCTTAAGTCGCTGGATGCCTGCTTGAGATAGAGCATCGAGGACCATGGAGGCTTGATATCCAAGTTGCTCTTGGGCATTTGAGGCAGTATCAGTTTGTATCTCAATCCCGAGACTCAAATTGGCCACATCCGGCTCTACATACATAGCTGCTTGACCGTAAACCTGAATACTATGGCTAGACGCTGATTGTGCACCCGCGGCCACGGCGATAAAAGACCAGATAACCAATCCAAAGAGGCCAGAACAAATAATAAAAAAGCCCTTTTTCTTTTGAGCTATGCTCATAGTCTCCTCCTTGCTTATTATATGTTGAGATAGAAGTCTTAGATATAGGTAAGTATTGAGCTACTTGTTCAATAAAAAATTAACATCATCGAATAGTCGAATCTGAGAAAGAAAAGAACTTCTCGAAAGGTTTTAGAAGCCGATCATATGCGATCTGAATATTGCCTTCAAAAGCATTTATATCGTAAGAGTCATTCCCATTGTAAACATTCTGTACCAGAGACAAGACAAGTAGCATAAAAAGGTAAATATGATTCTGAAGATCCTGCCCGATTTCTTCTGCAGTTAAACGATCCTTAACCTTTGATAAAGTAATGCTAAAAAGTCTCTGCACACTGGGCTGTTCGTGATACGGCATGATATTCATTATGAATACAAGCGCATATATCTTGGGCTGTTCACGAGAAAACAATAGCAATTTTTTGCCCATTTCTATAAAGCCTAAGAGAGGACAGAAAGAGTCTTTTTCAAAAAATGATGAAAGATCATTATAGAATTCTTCGAATATTCTTTCGTAGGCAGCTTCAATCGCAGCTTGGATAATCTC
>MWDY01000281.1 GCA_002070755.1 Spirochaetes bacterium ADurb.Bin110
GAGAGTGTTCATCATCTGGTATTCGCCTTCGCTGACAATAAAAACAGGCTCTCCGGCTTCAGTTCTTAGAAGTTCAGTATTTGCTACATAACTATGGGCAGCTTGTGCAATGAGAAAACATCTATCCTCCGAGAGGCCGGAGGATTCCAGCATATCGTCGAGCCTTTGGGCTTTACAAAGAGATTCTTCGGTTTCATCGAGCGCATTCTCTAGGACATCCTCGAGATCCTGGAAGAGATAGGAATAGTAAGCAGAGGCGCGGCGACCCGAAGTCATGATACCATCGCGATAAACCCCGAGCGCAATAAGATATTCGGCCTTAGAATGCGCAGGAATTGTAAAGCGAAGACCTCCCTCGGAGGCTAGACGGCATAGCGGACGGCTGAAATTGAATGTGGCATCGATAACGGACCAATTCATCACTTCTTCCACATCGGCGGCCGGCCTTATCCCAAAGCCAAAGCAATCGTTAGATGCCATACCGAGAAGAGCCCCATTAGTGGAATCCGACAGAGGGCGACGAATGCCTTGCATGCCAAAGAGCCCTGTCATCGCTTCCTTGCCATCGCTATTATCGAATGAAAGCTCAAGAAGGATAGATGGCCTATAAGCCGAACGAGCAGAGGCTCGCGAAACAAGGGCCGGATCAGGAACTTCCCCAAAAAAAGAGTATATTCGAAAACTCATAGATTTCGTGCGCCAATCTTCGCCTGAAAAACAGATTTGTCGTTCGATCTCCTGCGGATTAAAGCGCCTAGCCTTCTTGTAATGTTCATCGATGTTTTGGGATGATTCGCCAGAGAGATATGCTGCAACGCCTAGCCCATATTTTCTCCCCGAAGAAAAAGGAAGAAGATAAGTCTCCCCCGTTCCAACGCGATATCCAACAAACAACCCTGTCTCTGGAGGGCGGACATTTCCGACTACTACTCCGGCCCCGCGCCCTATACGCCCAAGAACAAAGGAAGCATAGGCTCCCCATATACCATGCAAGGAGTAGTAATCGATATTTTTTCTATTAGACTCCATCGATAAACTTCCATTTAGGTCGCTAGTCATTGCGAAAACCTATATGCAAGAGGATAGCCTTATTATTGTTGCAAAATCAATCGATTGATTCTATCTTTCTCTTATGGAGAATAGACCAATTATTGCTGTAATCGATGGACTTGGAGGAGGAATTGGGTGCCAACTTTGCACAAGAATCCGTCAGGCCTTCGGGCAGCGCATGGAAATCTTGGCTCTTGGCACCAATTCCACAGCAACTGAAAAGATGATCAAGGCTGGCGCCGATCGAGGAGCAAGTGGAGAAAACGCGATACAAGTTTCTATAGGACTTGCACAATTCATTCTCGGCCCGATTGGCATTGTATTGCCCGATTCCTTGATGGGCGAGATTACGCCCACGATGGCGCAATCCATAATACGCGCGAGCGGCAAGAAAATATTGCTTCCAGTGAGCCAGCCTCATTTCGCGCTTGCCGGAGTATCTCCTATACCTCTTTCGAAATTGATCGACGAAGCGGTGAGCATTCTTGTTGCCGAGCTAGATGAGAGCCTTGCAAATAAGCCAGAAAAGCAATAGAAAAGATTTGCACTTGAAGATATGATAGAAAGGTAAATAGAATAATCTGGTAAGAACCTACTGGCCCGAAGGCCAGAGCACATGGAATTTTGCCCTAAATGAATGCAAGCTAAATTGAATGCTTGCGAATTTATGGATGAGGGCTGAATTGTTAAAAGTGGCCCTAAATGAATGCGGCCAGAAGCGTTGCCTCCTGGAGCATCATTGAAAATTGAAGTGCACGAAGCACTCTCTAAGGTGAGCTCGAAACCTGCCTAAATTTTCTTCATTTCCAGAGGATTCTCTATGGCTATCGGGTATTCTCATCATAAGGCGCAGGGCTCTCTAGCGCCACGCGCATTTGTTCGCTCAGTACGCCTTCGCGAGCTTCTGTGCCTCGCAATTATCTGCCTTATTGCTCTGCCTCTTGCTGCACAGGAACAACTTGTCATTGCCTCCACCTCATGGGTGCAGGCGTATGCGACAGCCGCCGGAGCAAAAAACATAGTAACAATCGCTCCATTCGAGCTTCAGCATCCTCCCGAATATGAAATGAAACCATCCGACCTAGTTGCGGTGCAGAATGCCTCATTGATCATCTATTCTAGCTATGAGAAGTTTGCAAAGAAGCTCGCAGAGACAGCCCAAAATAAAAACATCAAGATAATAGCCGTCTATACCGACAATGTGCCTTCGAATATCATCGCAGAGTCGAAAAAAATCGCAGGGGCCTTGGGTACCACCCAAGAGCATGCAAAATGGGCTCAATCCTTCATATCCTTTACCAATGATATGCGAGCCAGGGTCGTTGCTTCACTGCCAGATAAGAGGGTCGCCGTGCAAGCTTATGTCAAAACCTTTGTGGAATGGCTGGGGCTCGATGTCGTTGGAACCTTTGGTCCTGGAGAGCCATCGCCCGCGGTCGTGCTCGATCTAATAAAGAAAAAGCCTGCGATGATTTTAGATAACTACCACAATCCGGGTGGCAAAGCATTAGCCGAAAGCCTTGGTATCCCGAATGTGCTTCTCATAAATTTCCCGGGAAAGGATGGCACGCGCACGATAGAGGATGTATTTTCCTACAATGAAAAAGCCATTCTCGGGCAAAGCTGGAGATAGCTTAGTGCTTCGAACAATTATAAAAGAATTAGGTCAAGCGCTGCCAAGAATGACAGATAGGCCTGAACAACAGACTGCTTCACAGAGCAATGAGCAGATGCATGTACAGATGCCGACACAGAGCGCACAAGATTATCAGCCAATACTATCGGCAAAGAATCTCTCCATAGGATATCGATACGCCTTACCGATTGTCAGCGGAATGCGCTTCGATTTTCCAGTTCCTTTTGCAGCCAGAGACAATGCGACAGTTATCTATAAGAAACGAAAGAATATCCTTGGATTTGTAGGTCCAAATGGGGCAGGCAAAACAACCTTTCTCAAGACCTGTATTGGGCTTTTGTCTCCGTTAGGTGGAGAACTACGGCTTCTTGACACCGATACGATGTCGTCTACATTCAGAGAAACGCGCAAAAAATTGGCTTATATCCCACAAAACAAGCCAGAAGGAAATTCGGGGCAGCTGCGTATTTCGGTGCGAGAGGCGGTTTCTTTTGGCAGATTGGGTAAGTGTGGATTGGCTGGTCGCTTTGGCCCTGAGGATCGATGCGCGGTAGAGGCCGCTATCGCCCGATGTGGTCTGGAATCGCTCGCAAATATGGCAGTTCAGGATCTTTCGGGCGGGCAATTCCAGAGGGTGTCGATAGCGCGGGCGATAGCGGCCGAGCCAGCGGTCTACCTATTCGATGAACCAGGCAGCTACCTCGACCAAGAAGGCCAAATGGCCATGCAAAGCCTTATTCGCTCGCTCTCGGAATCGGACACCCCCCTTATTCTTGTGACACACGATCGAACCCTAATCGAACTCTGTGACGAAGTCTTGTTCTTTGAGAAAGGAACGGCAAGGCTTCTCGAGACTAGTGCCTTCCTCGCCAGCATAGACGAGATTTAGAGAAAGCTCTAGAGGAATACCAGATATGATGGAATTGCTAAAAATTCCTGCCTTCGGTAGAGCATTTGTCGCACTTTTCGCCTGTGGCATGGCCTTTCCTATACTTGGAATATACATTCTTTCGCTAGATTTGATTCCAGTGCGGTTTGGGGTAATGCACCTTTCGTTGCTGGGAGCGACGATCGGACTAATAGTCGGTATCGATCCTATTTTCTTGGCGATGCTGTTCTCGATCGGAGCAGGATTTGCAGTGTCAGCTCTGAGCTCGCGAAAAACTGGGGGCGATTCGGGTGGAGCTATGGCTCTTCTTATGACAGCAAGCCTGGGTATCGTGTTCATTCTTTTCTACAAGGCCAATGTTCATGCCATAGAAGCGTTCAATCTCTTCTGGGGCAATGTGCTTGCGCTCGATAGAATTGAAGTGCGACTCGTTATAATTGTTTCAGCGATAATTCTGGCTGGAACTATGCGCTATTTAAGACCTATTTCGGCAGTGCTTTTCGACAGGGAGACTGCCTTTGCCTTTGGCCTACCTTCAGGGATTGTCCATACTGCCATTTTGGTTATGGTATGCGTCGGAATAGGCTTGGGCATTCGTATCACAGGGGCGCTCATGGTGGATGCCGTGACACTTCTCCCCGCGCTCGCCGCTCAATCGCTCAAGAAAAACTTTAGACCCACCTTGCTGCTTGCTTCAGTATTCGGAGTATGCATAAACCTTCTGGGCTTTGCCCTCGCAATTCTCCTGGATCTTCCAACGAGCCCTGCGATCA
>MWDY01000282.1 GCA_002070755.1 Spirochaetes bacterium ADurb.Bin110
AGCCTTTGGCTTGAGTAGTCGTACTCAACATCTCTCCCCAGTGCGCCGTAGATGGATCGCTCCCAGTATCGAATACTACGACAGTTCCAGACTCCACAAAACTATAAGCCCGCATAGCCAGTTCCAGGTACTCCAATTTGTCGATGACAGTAGGCGTACCTTTTACCGTAAGCACAGGGCCGGCGAGCCTCATTCCGTTTTCGATAGCCTGAATAGCAGGAGGCAAAACCTGATGAAAAAGCCCTTTCTGGTCGAGAATGTCGCTGATAGCGGGTGTGTGAACTCTCTTGTAGCGCTCGATCATCTCAGTTTGCCCAATTTCTTCTTGAGTCATGATATCCTCCTTCAATCTTCTTAGATTTGATCGCTTGATATTGCTTATATAGCGCCGGCTCTGCGGTCGGCGCCAATATTGCATATTTCGACGAGGTAACCAGCAATCATCATTCTTCAAATAACTTGCATTCCTCTCCGGGCCCAAGGATACAGATACCGAGCCCTTCCGACTCGAGCTCTGCTCTCCAAGCTTTGAGCGCCGCGCTTACTTCGATTTGGTTATCGCGCCTAATGCGGATTCCGCGAGAGCGATTCAGCCATTTGCCTGCGCAGTGGAGATGAACTGGCACAGTCCAGCGGGGCCGAATAGCGCGCACAAGGGCCGCTGCTTCTGGTAGGGACATGCCATCATCGCCAAGCAACGGATAATGTGCGCAAGCCGCTTGGACTAGCGCAACGTCCGGTTGAGCGCTTTTTAGAGCGCATTCGAGCTCTGGTGTATAGCGCGTATCACCACTGAAAAAGACTGTTTTGGATCCTCTGATCAGGTAGGCAAGAGCATCGGATGCAAGAGGATGGTCAGCCTTCAGTGCTTCGATCGATACTTGGCTTGATACATCGATTGACCTATCAGCTGATCCATCGATTGATCCATCTCCTGATCTTTTATTTAGTCTATGGACTACACCAGGCTCGAGTTCGACAACTGATTTCGCGCCTAGCTTCTTTGCCCGATCAGCCACGGAGCGAGGACCGAGGATAGCGACATTCTGATCTCTCGCTGCTTCCAGGGAAATATCATCGCAATGGTCAATGTGGTTGTGAGAGACTAGGAGAAGGTCGACATGGCCCAGTTCCCCGATATTTGCAGCTGGTGGAACGATGCGCGGAGCAAGTATGCGCTCCTTAAGCCCTCGCGGCCCAAACCAAGGATCTGTAAGGATAGTGAAGCCATCCATTTCAATGAGGACTGTCATGTGCCCGATCAGCCGGAGTTGAACGCCGGCCATAGCTCACCTCCCGAGACCTCTTTTGGGCATTCAAAGCCTATTAGGCCAGTAAAAAGTCTAGCACAACCTTCTTAGAGTCGCTTGAACGAACTTGCTACACTGGTACTTTTAAAGACTTCGACCAGGCTAAGGCCAAACATCTTCCTAAAAGTTCTACTGAGGTGAGCAGAATCCGAGAATCCTGCTGCATAGGCAGCATCTGTGAAGGAAGCGCCATCGACAATCTCGTCGATAGCATCTAGAAGGCGAAGCCAAAGAGCATATCGCCTTGGAGGCACACCAACTTGGTGAGTAAAAAGGTGTATGAGCCTGCTCTCCGAGAGGCCTACTTGTCTAGCTACGACCTCTATTTTGACCTTCTTATCCGGAGATTCCTTGAGGAGAGCAATTACTTTCTTGATTCTGGGATCGAGTTCCACAGTTTCTTGACTATAAGGCCCAAGCAAGAGACCCAATATCGACTTAGATACGCATTCAGCCTTGGATATCGAGGTACTTCCCTCTTTGAGCTCCATGAGTTCAACCTTGGTCGGTATAAGGAATAATTCGGGGAGGAGGCAGAGCCCATGAGAACCAATGTATTTGCTGCAAAGGTACCTGGCTGCCTCCGATTCTCCATCGAGATAGAGGACGGCATAGTTCCCCTCATCGCTTGCGAAGCGATGAGCTTCGTCGGGAGCAATGATGGCGATCTCGACCTCTCTGAATTCTCCACGATGCTCGATCTTGAAAGAATGATCCAGGGATATGAAAATTTTGAGGAGATGATGACTATGTGGCTTTACATCTGCTTCGATTCTGTCGCCTAGGAAGAGAGCAAACCCTTCGAATAAATAGAGTGACGAGCGAGTGCGCTGCCCTTGGTGTATCTCCTCGGAACCTGAGGTTCCATAGAAAGCTTGCATCACGTTGTCACTGTGGCTTGAGCCTTTTTAGGCTCGATGGACTGAAGAACGACCATAGCCGCGATCATACAAATGCCTGTGAGCACGAAGACAGCTCGGTAGGTCCCAAAGAAATCAGCGAGAGCCCCCGCTAGAGTTGATGAGACTAATGCACCTATTGAGGCAAAGAAGGTGTTTAGACCCCAAAATTCGCCCACATTTTCGTTGGGGACGAGCTCCGAGAGCAGAGGATACGAGAGGACAGTGTGGGCTGTATTTCCTATTCCGATAATGATGATGAGCGGGATGAGAACTGGCAGAGTATATGCAAAGAGACCAGCTGCAAGCGCGCCCAAGCCAAAGAGACCAAGGCCTATTGAGAGAATGAGTTTTCTGCTGGTTTTATCTGCAATTATCCCTACTGGTACTGCGAAGATTGCAGTCGAACCAAGAAGGATTGCCGCCAAAGCCTGTGCCAAGGCTGGAGAGACGCCTTCTATCTCTGTGCTGACAAAAAGTGTAAGAAAAGGCGTCGCAGCATTGACACCGAACCAGAGAAGGAATTGAACGACAAAGAATTTCTGGGCTTCTTTGTTTTTCGCAACGAGCTGCAAATGCTGCTTCAGACTGAGCTTCTCTCTTATCTGGATATTTTCACGCTTCTCATGAACACCAAAGACCGTGATTGCCGTAAATACCACTAGACCAGCAGCTACAAGCCAGAAAACGTAAGAAGGATTCCTCGACCAAAGGAATAGCCCACTCGCAAGCGCCAGCACGAGCTGACCCAGCACTTGGAGCAGGGTGGCAACGCTATTCACCGTAGAACGCTGATTCTCTGGGGCTATGTCCGAAATGAGAGCAGTGTAGGGATCAACGCCGACATTGAAAAGAAAAGTGAGTATGAGCTGCACAGCGATGAGAACGCCAAATGGCGGCCGCGCTGCACACCATAGAAGAAGCACAGCCACTAGAGGCATGCTGAATGCGAAGAAGGGCTTCCTTCGGCCCATTTTTGTCCATGTTCTATCGCTCCACGCCCCCACAAAAGGTTGGACAATTGCACTCATGAATGAACGGGTGTTCGCAAGAAGGCCAATGAGAGCGTCGCTCGAAGTGTAGGTTCTATAAAAGAGAGGAAGGCTGAAATTGTTGAAAGCATAGAATAAGCCCATACCCACGCTGGCTGCTCCATAGGCGAACATACCTCCGACTTTAAGCCGCTCAGGCGTTCCTCCTTGAGCTTTGCCTTTTTGCTCGGTATCCTCCTTCATATCTACCTCCTCATATCATCTCCCGTGCCCCTTAGCTCATTCTATCTTGAGTTTATTGCGTGACATGGCAAGCGTCAAATCCATTTTGCTCGAGATATCGCGAGAGCGACTAATTATATAAAAAATTATAATCTGATTCGATGTGGGCGGCTTGAACGAATCTGCTATTATGCCAAAAATGTCAGTTGGATCTCTAGAATTGAAGGCAAATTCGTCTAAAAATGTTTTTATCGCTGCCCAAATGATTTCTGATAATCTTTGGTTTTTCTAATAAGCATCCTCAATCACAGATAAAAACTATTTCTTGTGATGAACCATAGCTTAACTATCGGGCAATTTCGGATTATCTGCTTTGAAAAAGTGAGCGTGATAGATAAAAAAACCATTGAAGACTTTTAGACGATTTTTTTAAGAATTTATATTTGACTAAATGCGACGGATCAAAAATAATAGTATCGTTGGCGAGTCAGTTGATTATATAGTATTAATGCCTGTTCTAATCGTGAGCTAATGCTCTTTTGTCATATTCGATCATGTGATGGCAATTTGATACGAGCTTAAGGAGGTGATAGCATATGCGATGGCTTATGCCAATCTCTTTAATTGTATTGGCCTTGCTGATGAGTTGCAATACAGCAAAGGATGATTTCACAATAAGCGGTTTAGGGGTGAATTTTGCCCCATACGATCCGAATACTGGCAGAGCCGGTGACTTTATTTTTACCAAGTCGCCATACCCATACAAAGTCTTTTGGGAATTTGGTGTACAAGTGAATTCGCCCGATGGAGTCAAGGAATTGCCAACCTTTGAATACCTTGTCGACCCGAATGCTAATGTCATGGCTATAACCGAGGGCAAAGTTGTATGGATGCAATATCAAGAGGAGAGTCATGACTGGGAAATAGGTATGTACTCTAAACATGATCCAGAGATTTACATTGCTTACGATCACATCAACTCACCTACCATAATGAAGGGTGAAAAAGTTGTTAGCGGTCAGATATTAGGAAAACCGGGCAATTGGGATCCTCCTTACGGTCGCTTCGAGATAATGCTCAACAAGGATGTAACAGGCTTATCATATTGTCCCTTTGTCTTTTTTGATCCAGCACTGAAGATGGAATATGAGCAGAAGGTATCTCAGCTGATGAGTGATTGGGAAACCTACAAATGCGACGAAGATATCTATGATGAGGCCAGCCAATTCTGTCCTGGTTGTCGCTATGAAACTATGAAGACATATTAAGAGGTTAGAATTTAGCTTTCTAGAATAGGGAATATGGATGTAGCGATTTAAGCATACTGCTGCTTATTCGATTATTTTGACTAGCGGCTAGCCAATCCAATAATTACTTTGATTGGAAGTACTTGTATTTCATATCTTCTTTTCATGCTGGACATATTAAATAGGACTCTAATTTATGGATTAATTAATCATGAGAAAAGGGAATCGCATGGGAAAGCATTTTAGCAAGTCAGATTTTCGTTTGGCTCTCGAATGTTAAACAGAGCTCTATTACGCATCCCGAAAGGGTGAATATGCAAAGCAAGGCTTCGACAATTCTTTTCTTGAAGCTCTTACGGATGGTGGATTTTAGGTCAGGGCTCTCGCAAGATTTCAATACTGCTACGAACCTTGTGTATATTGCTTTGGCAATCTGCTAGGAGTGTTCTTCATGCATAAGCATAAAAAGGTACATACTCAGCTTTTCTCTTAAGCGGAGTTGAGAAACTTCTAAGCCATAGCCTTCTTTCAAGAATCGACAATCCTATTCTGCTTAGGAATGCACGCTCTTTGAACTGTGATTCTCTAGCCTTGCAAATC
>MWDY01000283.1 GCA_002070755.1 Spirochaetes bacterium ADurb.Bin110
TCCTCTTTGGCCAAGGAAAGTGATCTTCTTCAAGCCGCTTTGTCCACAGGCAGAAGCCAGTCTTATCCCAATAGATGATCTTCATCACTCTTCTTGTCTTTCCCAAAAAGACAAAGTAGTTCCCTGAGAGTAGCTCCTTCGGTTTCTTTGCTTCAGCAATCTGCGCAAGCCCATTAATCTGCTTTCGCATATCGGTGAAGCCCATCACTAAATAAATCTTTCGATTCTTCTTAAGGTACATCTTCCTATATTCCTTTCAGAATACAGGATACTCACCTTTTTTCTACTTGAGGAACGGTGCGGAATTGACGGTTACGCTATAAGAATAATTGCCCCTCCAAAATACTCACATTATGCGTGTCCAAATATTGGGAGACACCCAAACTTCACTTTAACTTTTCAGAAATGCGGTCTTGACAAATGGGCTTAGCTTATTCCACTTATCGAACTCTATCGGTTATCCGCACAATCTCCTCCAGGTTGCGGTTTTCTTGACAATGTCAGCGATTTAATTTGATAAATATTCAGCAATCTTTACCCATTAAATGCAACAATGGGCAGACCTGCGTTGTGAAAGACTCTTTTCTTTGCTTCCATGTATTCTTTGTCAGGAGGTTGTACGTGAGGTAGGAGGTACTCTCTGCCAAGGCGTTTATATTTTTGTATGCCAAGCTGGTGATAGGCGATGAGGCTAACGCCAAGGATGTGAGGTAGGCTGGAGATAAAACGGATTTCCTGAGCGATATTTTCTTCTGTGTCGTTGATCCCTGGGATAAGGGGTAACTGTACTACAAGCGCGGAGTGCTTCTCTGCTATATACTTAATATTATGGAGAATACGCTCGTTGTTCACTCCGGTAAGACGTTGATGTAGTATACTATCCATGTGCTTGATGTCCGCAATAATGAGGTCAGTATGTTCGATCACAGGATCGAGGCTTTGGGTTGCGGCATAGCAGCTGGTCTGAATTGCGGTTGCAATTCCCTCTTTTTTGCAGGCCTGGAGTATATCCACGAGAAATTCCATCTGCGCGAGCACTTCTCCTCCTGAAAAGGTGACGCCTCCGCCAGATTTGTCGTAAAAGGGTTTATCGCGCTCTATCTTAGATAGGAGCTCTTCTGTTGAAATATCTTTTCCCCATACTTCGAGGGCTTCTGTTCGACATGTCTCGACACATGCGCCACAGGCATTGCATCGTTCCCGATCAAGTACGAGGCCGTCGGATTCAAGAGAGAGTGCATGAGGAGTGCATACATCGATGCATCGCCCGCATTTAGTACAGTTTTCTGCAATGATCGAGAGTTCTTTGTGTGCGAGCTGCGATTCAGGATTGCTGCACCATTGACAGTACAAAGGACAGCCTTTAAAAAAGACGGTGGTTCGTATGCCTGGGCCATCGTGAAGGGTAAAGCGTTCGATATTGTAGATTCTGCCATAGCTCATAGATATCTCTCTTTGCGCATGCGTTATTCGCATATGCAGGAAAGTGCAGCAACGCCAATCACATTTGAGGCTTCCCAGTGATTCGAGACTTGGATTGGTGTATCTCGTAAGGGGGGATAGCTATATTTTCGTGTGGCTTTTTCTAAATGCTGAAAGAAAAATGAGCCCGATTTTGCAATGCCACCGCCGACAATGATGATATCGGGGTCGAGAATATTCACTGCCCAACTCAATGCATAACCTACATCGTCGGCTGCCTTTTCCAAGGTATTGCGACACAATGCATCGCCTTCAAGAGCAGCATTGGTGACATCCATGGCCTCGATAAGGTCGAGCGGTTTTTTAGATGTGAGTATGCTTGGCGCTCCTTGGCGCATTGCTTTCTTCACCGTTTCTACTATTGCCGGACCTCTGCTATATGCCTGAAGACAACCATCATTTCCACATGTACATTGCACTCCATTTCGATCTATTGCGCAATGACCAATTTCTCCTGCAGCAAAATGAAAGCCTCTGACAATTTTCCCATCGATCACGATGCCTGCACCGATACCCGTGCTTATGGTAATATAGAATAGGTTTCTGATAGATTTGTCATTGAGAAGCAAGAATTCTCCATATGCAGCTGCTTTTGTATCCTGTTCATAGCGAAGGGAGATGCCTTGAAAGGCTTGCGTAAACGTCCTGCCGAATTCGTAGTTCACCCATCCAATATTAGGAGCAAGCTCTACAAATCCTGTATCAGGATCCACTGTTCCAGGAACACAACAGCCGATCGATTGAATGTTCTCGCTTGAGAGGCTACTTTGAGCAATGAGGTTTTTTACTTGTGCAATAATGTGCTCGGTTACTATATCTGGCCCTTGCTTTGCTTCAGTGGGAAAAGTAACGCGCGCAATTATTTTTTTGTCTTCATCGACAATCCCTGCGCATATTTTTGTGCCACCAATATCGATTCCTATGCTGCAGTTATGTAATTGTGGGCTCATTTTTTTCACCATGTTTCAAAGGTCATGCTCCATGCGTGAGATGATATCCAGTTGAAGGACAGGATCAAGCGAAACAAACTGAGCACTGTAGCCTGCAACTCTCACAATCAAGTCTTTATATCGTTCGGGATGCGCCATAGCATCTCGCAATACTTTAGTCGAAACGCAATTGAACTGTACATGCCAACCATCGAGCTGAAACAGGGTCCTTATAAGGGCTGCTAATTTTTTTCGGCCTTCCTCGGTATCAAGCACAACATTGGTAATGCGAAGATTGAGGAGCTGTCCTCCTGTCATTTCAATAGTGGGCAACTTTGTGACAGAACGAATAATTGCGGTGGGGCCTTCTTTTCCTGTGCCCTGGGAGGGCGATATTCCATCTGCCAAAGGTTCGGCATCCTTCCTTCCATCAGGGGTTGCGCCAACGTCAAATCCTGAGGCGACGTTGGCTGAAATGGTCACTGTTGAAGGGTAATAATTACCTCCGATAGGCCCTCTTCCATATCTCATATTTTTGAAATCAGAGATTATATCTGTATATGCGGATAAGGCTTCTACGGTGAGGCTATCTGCATAGTCTTCGTCTTCGCCATATTTAGGAACCTTGTTTTTTAGCAGGGCCTGAATATCCTCGCCATGAAGCTTTTTAAAATCATTTTTCAGTGCATCCATAAGCTCTTGGGAGGATACTGTATTCGATTCGAACACTAGCTTTTTAATTGCAGCAAGGGAATTCCCTACATTCGGCAGACCGACAAGGGCACCGCTTGTCATGTCGTAGACAGCCCCCCCCTCGTTGAGCATTTTTCCACGTTCCAGGCAATCTTGCACGAGCGAAGAGCAAAAGGCATTCGGCACCATGGCTTCGAGAAAGGCATCATTGATATTGTCAGCAGTGACATGAATCTGGGTGTAAAATTTTACCTGTTCTCGCCATTCCTGCATAAGTGCTTCAAATGAGGTAATTTCTGGCAACCTGCCAATGCCCTTTTTCAAAGTAAATCCAGTTTTTGGATCTGTACCATCATTGAGAAGCAATTCGAGAATTTTAGAAAGATTTAGCTTGCTCTTTCCATTTGCTCGATAGCCCCACTTGCCAGGCACAAGCACTTCAAGGCAACCCATGGTGGAATAATTATTTGCATCTTCAGCACTAACGCCTCGCTTTTTGAGCGAAGGAATGATTACTTGGTCGTTGACGAATGCAGGCATTCCTGTCCCAAGCTTGACAACTTCTATCGCTTTTGCAAGGAACCAATCCGGAGTGATTTGATTAAGGCGAATATAGAAATTAGGCTCAGAAAGCTTTACGTCTTCTACTGCACGAAGGCAAAGGCAGCTCATTTCATTGACTGCATCGTTTCCCTCTAGTGTGATACCGCCCACAACAAGATTTTGGTACATCGGATAGCCGCTCTGTGTCCGAGAATGCTTTTCGGGCCTGATCTTGATAATAGAAAAAAGTTTGAGATAGAAATGCTCAATAAGTTCGAGAGCTTCCCCGTTCGTTAAAATACCTTGTTGAATATCTTTGATAAGGAAAGCATTGAGATACTGGTCGAAACGTCCAAGCGAGGTCGAATGCCCATTTGACTCTATTTGCTGGATCAGGTGAATAAGCCAGACCATCAAAATTGCCTCATAGAAGTTTTGAGGCGGTCCTTTCTGCAAGGTATCAAGCGCACAGATCATTCTCTGGAGCTCCTTGTCTCGCCGAAGATCTTGAGTATGCTCGCGTTGCGCTTCTGCAGCTCTTGATAATCGGCTGAGATAGCTCAGTATTCCATCATAAATGATTACTGTCGCCTCATAGAATGCCTTCTTCCGAAGATCGTCGGGTTCATACAATTTGAGGGCACTAAGCTTCTCCGCTGCTTCTTGTCGTATCCCAGTAAAGCCCTTGCTAAGTGCGGTTGGATAATCGACTACAATATGGCCTTCGCCCGAGGTGGCTTGGCCCGTCCAGCTCATGACTCCCATCTGCGCGGCTTTTTTCACAATGTCGGTCTGCGCAGCAGAAATGTGCTCATAGACACTCATACCTTTCCAGCGAGGAAGATAGGCGCGGAGGTCTTGCTTGCTTTCGTCGGATATTTGAAATCGATCGTATTTTCTTCTATCAAAGCGATCAATTTCCTCGTAGAGCCAATCCCACGAATACTCAGGGAACATAGGAGCAAATCGAGGTCTGCTGGATTGATATCCTGGCAATAGGTCCTCGTCTCTCAAGTATATTGTCATCTCATTAAGATAACGCACAAGCGCTTTTGCTCTTTTGATAACAGGCGCATACGAGGCACAATCCTCGTAAACCTCTGTATATATTTTAAGCCTTTCGGTACAAATGCCAGGCACATGATCAAGCAAGGAGTCCTTGATTTTTTTGATTCTCTCAGCCTTTGGTTTGCTCAGCAAAACATTGAGCATTTCGCTGACTTTTCCGGAATACGATATCTGATTATCTATCATAAAATCTCCTGGATAATTCTACTACGACAAGTAGAGTCCGTATGACATTGGTAATCATAGAAACGTTTCCATAGGCATTTTAATTGTTTATAATTCTAAGCTCATTTTATTAGCCTGTCAAGCAGTGTGGTTATCATAATTGCCTATTGACAGCCTATTATATCCATGATATCTATAGAAACGTTTCCCTAACAAGTAGGTACTATTCATATGCTTCTATTGGCACCGTCTCTCGCATGCATGAATCCTCTGACGATGAAGGAGATCATCCCCCTTCTGGATGCAGAGGGGGTATCTGTCTACCATATCGATATTTGCGATGGGCATTTTGCAAAAACCTTTCTGCTCTATCCACAATTTGTTGCCTATCTAAGGGAGATTACAAATAGTAGGCTTGATGTGCATCTCTATTGTACGAATCCTTCGTACTACATCGATGAATTGGTCGATTGCGGCGCTGATACGATTATTATTCACTATGAATGCAATGAGGCAGTGGATACGGTAGTGCAGAAAATCATGGATAAAAAGGTCGGTGTGGGCTTGGGATTTCTTCCTTCTACCGAAATTCCTGATTCGATCGCGCAATTCGTGCCTTCACTCAGGATGGTCGTGGCGAATACAGTCGGGCCTGCATACGCGGGTCAACCTTTCGATAGCCGTGGGCTTCGCAATATGAAAAAGGTAAAAGAGATACTCACCGTAGCGGGGAGCTCGGCAGAGCTTGCCGCTGATGGTGGCATCAATGAGGCACGCTTGACTGCTCTCTTCAGTGCAGGTGCCAATCATCTTGTGCTTGGGACAAGCAGCATCATCAAGGCCCATACCAAT
>MWDY01000284.1 GCA_002070755.1 Spirochaetes bacterium ADurb.Bin110
TGGCTATCCACCATTGTGTCCTGATCTACAAAGGCTCCTACATTGATATACGAAGGCGGCATTATCACCACTCCGCGAGCGATAAATGCGCCGCACCGCACCGAAGTTCCTCCAGGTACAATCCGCACGCCATCCGAAAGAGTAAAATGCCGAGGCGAAAAAGCCGGTCTATCAAAAAAACCATCGGCTGGCCAAGACCATTCAACCATGCCGCTTGCTCGAAAGCCGGAGAGGATGGCTTCTTTAACCCAGGCATTTACTTTCCAAGAGCCATCCGAAAGTCTGTCCACGACTCTTATGCTGCCATTTTCCAATAATTCAAGAAATAGAACCCACTGTTCCTTATCAAAGTGACATTGCTCAGAAAAAATCGCTTGGAGAGTCTGGGCAATCTTATCCACTTGTGCACCAGAAGTTATATCATCGCCCATGTTCGTAAAACCCCTATTGGTTTCAGCATCTTTATTCATCACATTTTCCATATCTATTATAACAGCCAAGCGCCGCCAGCACGCTATCCATAAGCTCCTTTGTGGCCTTCGTAGCAGACACAAGCGGCAACCTGAGCCCATCCCCCGTTAGCCCGCAAATTTTAAGCGCTGTCTTTAGAGGAATAGGATTCGACTCGACAAACAGCGCATCCATAAATGGCAAAAGCTCCCCATGCATAGCCATCGCGTCCTGGCGGCGCCCAGCTCGCGCGGCATCTACGAGCGCCCTAAATCGTCTTGGCAGCACATTTGCAGCCACGCTGACAAGACCTTCCGCACCTACGGATATCGAGGCAAGCGCAAGTCCATCATCTCCAGACAGCACAGTCTTTCCCTCCGGCAGAGTGCGACAGATCTCGCCTATCTGTGTTAGATTGCCGGAGGACTCCTTGACCGCCGCAATATTTTCGATCTCCCAGAGCTGCTTCAGCACAGAAGGTACTAGATTGAGCCCAGTCCGCCCAGGAACATTGTAGACAATCACAGGCTTACCGCCCGCTGCTGCCGCGACTGCCCTATAATGAGCAACCAGACCAACCGGAGTTGGCTTATTGTAATAAGGAACGACTACAAGCACCGCATCTGCTCCTAGGTCTACTGCCTCCTCTGTCAAGCGAACAGCGGCCTTAGTCGAATTCGAGCCAGTGCCTACAACCACAGGAATGCCAAGCTTGCGCCCAACAGCTTTTCTAACAAGCTCTCGACGCTCCATAGACTCTACAGTAGCTCCCTCACCTGTCGAGCCCAGCACCACGACAAACTGCACTCCACCAGACTCGCGCACCCAAAAACGCTGAAAGCTCTCCCGAACCGACTCATCTGCAAAGGCACTCTGCGCATATTCGCCTGCGGAAGCTTCGAAATCTCGTCCTACCAGAAAATCGAGTAATCGCTCAAATGCCTTATAATCGATGTCGAGTGCATCGTCAAACGGCGTTGCAATGGCGACGCCTAAACCGTCGATAGTATCCATAATGTTCTTGCCTCCTTCAGTTTTTCTTTATCTCCTAAACCTAACTAAAAAGATCATTCAGTACATCTTCCATACCAAAAAGGCCCTTGCGCCCTAGAATCCACTGAGCAGCTTTGAGGGCTCCTGCTGCAAAGACCCGCCTATCTCTAGCGCGATGAATCATCGATAACTGTTCATGTGGAGCATCGAATAATATTTCGTGTACACCTGTCTCAGTCCCCGCTCTCAGCGAAGCTATGGGAATCTTATCCGCAATCCAATTCTCTGCCCCAGATGCGTTCCATCCTGTATATCGTGTTGAACTGGAAATGATCGCTCGAGCCAGAGCTTTAGCCGTCCCGCTTGGCGCGTCTTTTTTGGCTGAATGGTGGTGCTCGAAAATCGCTATTTCGCCATCCGAATACCAATCTGCAAAACGAGCAAGCTGAGAAGCAATTCTCAGCATAAAGGCAACTGCAAAGGAAAAATTAGGGCTTACAAGCACCCCAGTTTTTTCTCCAACGCGTGCCGCCAAATCTGGAATGTCCCATCCTGTAGTTGCAATTACAAAAGGTATTCCTTTCTGAATAGCCCAGTCGATATGCGACTCAACTGCATCGGCGGAGCTGGCATCTATGGCTACATCTATGTAGCTATCGGGGATTGTCTCGCCTTTGTCGACCATCCATGCCACAGAAAATCCAATTGCATTATTTGCCTGCACTTCTTCGACAATCGCATGAGCTAGCTTTCCTGCTCCGAAAATACCAATATTCATTGTCATCTAGAACCTCCTTCAAAAAATGCAGCATGAAGGCTGCGAATCGCCCTCTCAGCATCAGCCTCTTGCACAATGAGGCTCAAGTTTATCCCATTCGCACCCATGCTTATTAGATCGATAGGGATGCCGTCCATTGCGACAAAAGTAGTCCGAAGCACCTCAGGCGTTTTGCGCAGAAGATCTCCAACAATAGCGATCACTGCCCGATTATCAGCCACAGAGACTTGGCCTAATTCTTCGAGATTCTTTAAGAGGTCTTGGAAAATCAAATGCTTATCCAGCGATACCGATACACATATCTCTGAAGTCGAAACAAGATCTACGGACACGCCGAGCCTCCCGAAGATGTCGAAAAGCTTAGCTAGAAATCCTGCCTGATCCGTCATAGATTCTTGAATAATCGAAATGATCACTACCTGTTGTCGCATTGCAATAGCTACACAAGGCCGACCACTCGACTCTCCAGGACTAATGGTAGAAAACTTTCCGTAAGGCGCAAAGGTGCTCCTGATCGTGACAGGTATGCCTGCTTCGAGAGCTGGCCTTACAGTGGCGGGGTGCAAAACTTTTGCTCCATAAGAAGCAAGCTCCACGGCCTCCTCATAGCTCAGGATTTCGACAGTTCTGGCAGAAGGCGCTATGCGAGGATCGGCAGTCATGATTCCTTCGACATCCGTCCAGATCTCGATTTCATCGGCCTGAAGTGCAAGAGCTAAAAGCCCTGCTGAATAATCGCTGCCACCTCTCCCCAGCGTTGTGGTATCATCAGCATCATCAGAACCTATATATCCTTGTGTAACAAGGATATCGCTGGATTCGAGAAGAGGCTTTAGATAAAGGGCAGCGTTCTCTTTTATTACCGGTAGCTTGGGATGAGCATTTCCAAAATGATTATCTGTGCGAATAACTTTTCTAGCATCAAGAAGAGGACATTTTATGTATTCTGAAACAAGCAAAGAAGATAAGCGTTCACCTGCTGCGGCTATCTCATCCATAACTCGTGGGCTGAACTCGCCTAGGAGATCGATTCCATGAATTCTCCGCTGAAGGTTTTCGATGATTTCCCTGATCTTCCCAATAATATCGGGAGTTGCGATATCTAGCTCATGGCTAGCTTCAAGATGTGATTTCTCGATTTTGCCTAGAAGCCGAATTGCCCTATCTAGATCATGAGACCGAGCTGCTTCTGCCATCTCGAAGAGCGTGTTGGTAATCCCAGCCATAGCCGAGACAAGCACAACACACCTAGAGCCATCTCGTGAGCGCACAATACTGGCTACTTCCCTGATATGGGCGGCGCTTCCCACCGATGTACCGCCAAATTTCATCACAAGGGTCCTCATCTGTCGACCTCTTTCAACATCCCCATAGACAGTGCCATCTCGGCATTGAGAATCGAAGCGCCTGCCGCTCCTCTCTCGGTATTATGACCTAGCGAGATGAATTTAAAGTCTAAAATAGGACAAGGACGCAATCTCCCCAGACTAATGCACATGCCATCCTCTTCCTCGGCATCTAGACGAGGCTGAGGCCTGTCATCGGCTTCTATAAGCCGTAAGAACTGTTTAGGGGCACTTGGCAGATCATAGGCCAGAGTCTTTGGCTTGTAGTTTTGGAAAGCTTCTACGACTCTTTCTAGGCTCGTCTTTGATTTCAATTTTGCGGAGATAGATAGAGTGTGGCCATCGATCACTGGTACACGAGTACAGGTCGCCGAAACCGTAAAGGAGGCGGGCACAATAGAAATCACATTTTTCTCTTTGACTAAGCGTCCCAATATCTTATTGGACTCCGATTCTACCTTAGATTCCTCATTTCGTATGAAAGGAATAACATTCCCTTCGATATCGAGCGCAGATACACCCGGATAACCAGCCCCACTGATTGCCTGCATGCTTGTAACCATAACCGCATCAAGGCCGAATTGTTCTTCGAGAATTGCCAAAGGCACTGCGAGCATTATGGTTGTGCAGTTCGGATTAGTAACGATAGTGCCATGCCATCCTCGCTTAGCCTTCTGCATTTCGATCAATTCAAGGTGTTCGGGATTTAGCTCTGGAATAAGGAGAGGAATGTCTTCGTCCATCCTGAAGGCACTTGCATTCGAAAACACATAGGCACCAGCCTCTGCAAACAATGGCTCGATCTCGTGTGCGGGACCTGCATCGAGGGCTGAAAAAACAATGGGAGAAAAGGCAAGCTCTGGAGAACATGGAACGACAATTGCATCTGCATGCCCTGCGTATGAAAGCCCCGAAAGACGCCATCGACAGGCTTCTGCATATTTCTTGCCTGCCGATCGATCGCTTGCAGCCAAAAACTTTGGATAGAACCATGGATGGTTGGCAATTCTGCGGAGAAATCGCTGCCCTACCACTCCTGTTGCACCAAGTATTGTGACTGGAATCTTTTTTGAAGGAGAAAATTGCAATTGGGATTGATTATTGTTCATGGTACCTCCATACCTTCCGGTGGAGGTCAGCCTGCGCCCTTCATAGAAATCTTATTCCTGAAAGAAGCTCTAAGGCTGCTTGTAAGCTTAGCAACCATGCCTGGGCTCCTTTCATTAAGAAAGGCAAACGTCAGGCGCTCCGCGGAACGATTGATTTCCGCGACAGCCGTCGGGTATTAGCCCGGACGTCCAAGAACAGCCCTGAGAGAAAGGCCCTGTCCCTTCGGCGATCCTCCCCTTTCTGGCGCGTTCACAGGCTCTCTCGGCCTCCCGTCCGTACTCATGGGGATCGCTCCTCCATCGGTGAAGTGACCCTATCATAGAGTGTTAGGTTCACACAAGGGGGCAAATCATGCTTATTAAGAGAAAGCCAAAGCTTTGCTTCACCAGCTATCTTGCACTAAAGAGTCAAACTCGTTATTCCTATCTGCAAACGAGCATTTATGATACCATCATGCTATTCTTCTTTTTCTGAGATAGAAGTTGCTGCCTCAGATGCGCTTGTGGCGCTATCAAGGATGCTATTCAGGATTGGAGAGCCAGAGGAAGTATTGGGCTGTTTTCTCAATTCCGTTCTTCCTCTATTCGAAGCACGGGCTTATGTGGCCTGCTCTCGAGCGGGTTCTGGCGATGTTCTGCGATATCTCGATGTAGGTCCCAATGAAGATTCCTGGTCCGATGGAATTGTCAAGATTGGCAAAGAAGTTTGCCTTGGTTCTATACCCTGTGGACTTGCTCTCGAAGCCGATGAATTCGTCCAGAAGAGATGGAAAAACGCGATTATCCTCGAAGTCCCTGTCAAGCAGAGAGAAGTAACCTCCTTTGTGCTCAGTCTCTTGCTTTCTCCGGATTGCAGCTCTGAGCTCATTTCGCTTGCAAGTACTACAATCCAGAATGCAGCAAAGATAATCGAAGAATTTCTCGGAATGCGACTCAAGCTCGCCGAAAAAATCGATAGGGACAATGGCCAGCTCATTGGTGTTGCCGAATCCAGTCTGAGCGAAGCGCCTGTATCCTGGTGCGGCATAGTGGGTAACTCAGGTGTAATGCGAGAGATGTTCTCGATGATCGATCAGGTCGCGGACACTGAAGCAACGGTTCTTCTTCTTGGAGAGAGCGGCACTGGCAAGGAATTGGTCGCAAAGGCTATTCATCAGAAAAGCTCTCGCGCTTCAAAGCCTTTCGTGGCAATAAATTGCGCTGCTCTTCCAGAATCCATAATCGAAAGCGAGCTTTTCGGACATGAAAAAGGCTCATATACTGGTGCATTCGAGCAACGGAAGGGTCGATTTGAACAGGCAAACGAGGGAACGCTTTTTTTAGATGAAATTGGCGAACTATCGCCCGCCCTGCAAATAAAGCTTTTGCGCTTTCTTCAGGATCATCGCTTCGAGCGCGTGGGTGGAAATGCAAACATCGAAGCCGATGTGCGCGTCATTGCGGCTACCAATAGCAATCTCCAAGAAGCAGTGAATCAGGGCAGGTTCAGGGCAGACCTTTATTACAGACTCAATGTGTTCCCCATCAATGTTCCTCCTTTGCGCGAGAGGGGTGCCGACATACTCCTTCTTGCCGATCACTTTGTGAACCAGTTCAACATACAGAATAATAAGAAGATCCACCGGATTTCGACGCCAGCATTGGATCTTCTCATGATCTACCATTGGCCTGGCAACGTCCGAGAATTAGAAAACTGCATTCTGCGCGCAGCGATCCTTTCGACAGATAGCGTAATTCACGCTTATCATCTGCCACCCAGTCTTCAGTCTGCGGCTTCGACAGGCACAGAGCCCAAAACAGGACTCGATGCCGAGATCTTTCGCCTTGAAAAAGAACTCATAATTGAAGCTCTCAAACTGGAGAATGGCAATGTCGCCGCTGCAGCAAGGCGGCTCGTGGTCACCGAGCGCAGGATACGATATGCAATCCAGCGCTATAGAATCGATCCTCGCCGATTCAAAACAAAATTATAGATTCTTCTTTAATCTTGTTGAGTCTTGCAATGTCGATTCAAGACAAAATTGTAAGCTTTTTCCGAATCTTACAATTTTGTAATTGTGCCTTCATAAATGAGCGCATTTTGGAATACTTAGGAGCTAATTGTACTATTTCGCACAGAGTACCCTTTTATACCTCATATAGATATATGAAAGCGAATTTTGCATACCTAAAATCATTCCTATAATGCGAATGGACCTAATTTAGGCACGCTTTTTGCTACATTCTTTGAAACACTCTTTGCTTTCATGGAGAACTTTTTTATGAACAAATATTCTAATGCTATTTCTTTGATCGATCACTTTGGCAGCCGCTGTTTTTCGAATGATGCAATGCGAGAACGCCTTCCTCGCTCAGCATTTGAGGCGATCCTCGAGATTCAAGCCGGCAAAAAAGAGCTTACGCTCGACATTGCCGAAATTGTTGCCGCCGCGATGAAGGAGTGGGCTTCCGAACATGGCGCGACTCATTACACTCATTGGTTCCATCCTCTCTCTGGGCTTACTGCTGAGAAGCAGGAATCCTTCGTGTCACCACAGCCCAATGGGGGCATTTTGATGGAATTCTCGGGCAAAGACCTCGTTAAGGGCGAACCCGATGCATCTAGCTTTGCCTCGGGCGGCCTTAGAGCAACCTTCGAGGCTCGCGGTTATACCGCATGGGATGTTACAAGCCCTGCATTTCTCAAACGAAACGCCGATCGCTTGATTCTATGCATTCCTACTGCATTCGTGTCCTATACCGGGCTTGCTCTGGACAAGAAAGTGCCACTGTTGCGCTCAATGGAAGCATTAAATTGCGCTGGCCTTCGCTTGCTGCGCCTCCTTAAAGATGGCGAGACTAATCGAATTATTGTCTACGCTGGTCCTGAGCAGGAATATTTCCTCGTGAATGCTGAGCTCTATAGAAAACGGCCTGATCTCAGGCTTTGCGGCCGCACAGTGTTGGGGTCAATGGCCGCAAAGGGTCAGGAGCTCGAAGATCATTATTACGGAGCCATAGAAGAGAAGGCAGCCGCTTTTATGAACGAGCTCAACAATGAGCTCTGGGCAATGGGAATATCCGCGAAAACCCAGCACAATGAAGTAGCTCCTAATCAATTCGAAATAGCTTGTATTTACTCACAGGCAAATATAGCCGCTGATGCCAACCAACTCGTAATGGAGACCATTTGTAGAGTTGCAGAGCATCATGGCCTTGCCGCGCTCCTGCATGAAAAACCCTTTGCAGGCTTAAATGGCTCAGGGAAGCATATAAACTGGTCCATCGGTACTGACAAGGGTATCAATCTTCTCGACCCAATCATAGTCGCAGGCATTCCATCCGAGGAAGACGCAAGGTTTAGATTTATGCGATTCGCTCTTTTTTCTCTTGCGGTAATCGAGGCTGTAGATAGACGTGCCGGGCTTCTGCGCGCGATTACCGCGACTGCAGGCAATGATCGAAGGCTCGGTGGCCATGAAGCGCCACCCGCAATTCTTTCGATATACCTTGGGAAACCACTCTATGACCTTTTCGATTCGCTCCAAAACCAGAATAATACACAAAGAATTGCCAATGCCTTATTGGAGCTCGGCATAAAGAGCCTTCCAAAACTCTCACGCGACTTCTCCGATAGAAATCGCACGAGCCCTTTCGCTTTTACTGGCAATAAATTCGAATTTCGTATGGTGGGTTCCTCGCAGTCTGCCGCAACCCCGCTTACCATGCTGAATGCTGCGGTTGCGGAAGCATTAAATCACATCTCTAAAGAGATCGAGCAAGAACTAACAAAAGGCATGCCCTTGCTCGACGCCGCGCGCTTTGTTGCGCAAAAATCCTGGCAAGAGCATCGACGCGTTGTGTTCAATGGCAATGGATATTCGATCGACTGGATACATGAGGCAGAGCAGCGAGGACTACCGATTTTTCGCTCCGCGGTAGATGCTATCCAAGAGCTGACCAAGCCAGACAATGCAAAAATGTTGACTGATCTCTGCATTCTTTTGCCCGAGGAGACTGAGGCTCGACAGCATATCTATCTAGAGCGTTACTCCAAGCAGATAAAAATCGAATCCGCTATGATGATCGACCTTGTTCGGAGATCTATTATTCCCACAGCAAGCGAAGCAGCAAGCCGCTATAGTGCTTCTTGTACCAATATAGCCTCCATCGGATCGAATCCTGTGGTACAAGAAGCCTATGCCAAGCGCATAGCCCAGCTTACCATAAAATCTGCAGAAGGCCTCGATCTCCTCGAGAAAGCCCTCAACGATGCGACGCACACGGAGAACGATCTCGAACGAGCAAAGCTATTCCGAGACTCGGTTGTGCCTCTTATGGATGAGCTCAGAAAAACTTGCGACGAACTAGAGTGCATTGTGCCTCAAGATCTGTGGCCGCTCCCCACCTATGGCGATCTACTCTTTACTCTCTGAGTTAAGAGTCCATGCATCATGTAAGAGGTTTGGAGCATTATGGTCTAGAGCACTATAGTTTAGAGCACTGCAGTTTGAAGCACAATAATCTTGGAAACTGAGGCCATGTTGCTCTACTAGCTCGCTCCTGTTACGATAGTGACTGATGAAGTTTCTGCGCCGAATAATTCCATGGATTCTTGTCGCTGCAATCATCCTTGCCGCTCTCTACATCCCAGACCTAGGACCGGAGAATTATAAAGATTTCGACTCACTTTTCAAGAACGAGCGCGTACGCCAAGGAATCGCTGGTTATGAAGTTGCGATCATCAAGGGTGGAGAAATAGTCTTCAATAAGGCCTATGGCTTCGATGGACAGCGAAATCTTCTAGATACTTCTACCCCCCTATATATAGGACCAGCTTCGGAGATCTTTACTGGGACACTCCTTGCCCAGCTTGTAAATGAAAAAAAGATAACCCTCGATGTGCCCATCACCCACTTTCTCCCAGAACTCGGCTCGCTCAAAGCCAGGACAGCGAGCGGTGATTCTCTCGACCTGCCACTTACTCTCCGCCTTCTTGCAGCACATCGTGTTGCGTTTCCAGAGAAAGACCTTCCAGAATTCGATCCTGAAAGCATGGGTCTCGAGGCAGGTCTCCCAGACGCAGATCTATTCTTAAGTTCCCATTTTCCTACGGAAAAATATACACGGAGTCGGCTTTCTTACCGAATCGTAGGTGCAATTCTGGAAAAAGCCACAGGCATGAAGTACTCCGAGCTCCTCGAATCGATGATAGCTGTTCCGCTGGATATGCGATCTACTACTGCCGAGCCCTCCTCTATGCTGCATATCGCTGTGGGTGCTGGCTCGTTTTTTGGCCTTACATTTCCCTACGTAGAGAAATTCCCATATGATGCAGCGCCTTCGGATGGCATAGTAACCACAAGCGAAGATCTTGCAAAATTCTTGAGATTTGTTGTATCGCCAAAGCATGGCCAGAGAATTCCTGGGCTCTCTTCAGCACAGACACCCATGCTTTATCAGCCCCTCTACAAGGATGGAGATACGGGTTTTGGATGGCGTATCATCGAGAATAAGGAAGGTCGCTCAATTTTCCAGGGAGGCTCGATTCGAGGCTATGCATCGCGCATTGTCATCTATCCTGAGCGCAACTCCGCAATAGTTATTCTCTGCCCGCAGGATGGTGTGCTCATCTCGAACTTTCTATTGCCAAAGCTGGTCTCCTGTGCAGAACAAGTATTGTTCGAAGGAGAGAGTCGTCGATCCTTCCCCACACAGCGTGCTCAACTCGTGCTTGGTTTCATCTTTATTATTTACTTGCTAAACGTAATCTTGCAAACACTTATGTCCTATTCCTGGGCTAAGAACCTACTTAAGTACCGCGAGACCAGCATATCCCAGCTTTATGCCCGCTTTGTTATTTTGAGAACTTTTGTTGGCTTGGTGCTTCGAATTCTCATAGTGATATTGGCTCCCTTCGCCATTGGAGCGCTCGTGGGATGGCAGGTAACTTACCAGGAAATAATAGCCTTCGAGCCTGGAGTATCAACTATGCTTATGACGGCTCTATTGTTTGGCGTTTTGCGCAATATAACCAGGCTTGTAATGGTCCTAAGGCTGAGGCACTTCTAAAATAAATTCGCTTCTTAAATATGCTCTACTGTTGTGCTCTACTGTTGAGCTTCGCCCAGATATGCCTTTCGCACACGGTCATCTTGGAGTAGCTCATGCCCAGCACCAAAAAGCGAGATGCAGCCAGTCTCTAAGACATAACCATAGTCAGCCACTTCAAGAGCTGCCTTTGCATTCTGCTCCACAAGCAATACAGTTGTTCCTTCCGAATTTATCTGCTTGATTATTTCGAAAATCATCTTAGATATGAGAGGAGCAAGGCCGAGAGAAGGTTCATCCATCATAAGAAGCTTGGGTTTCGACATAAGCCCTCTACCTACTGCAAGCATCTGCTGTTCTCCGCCTGAGAGTGTTCCGCCTTTCTGCGCTCTTCTCTCCTTAAGTCTTGGAAAAAGCTCATATACATGCTCAAGATCTGCTATCACAGCTTTCTTGTCCGTTCTAGAATAGGCACCAAGAAGTAGATTTTCTTCCACCGAAAGATTCGAGAATATTCGCCTGCCCTCAGGCACCAGGGCTACGCCTTTTTTCACTATTTCCAGGGTTGGCCTTCCTGATATAACTGATCCCTGTAGAAGCACCTCGCCTGAACTCGGCTTTACGAGCCCAGCAATGGCACGCAGCGTGGTACTTTTCCCAGCGCCATTGGCCCCTATAAGTGTAACGATCTTTCTATCGGGAATATCGAGATCGATCCCTTGGAGTGCATGGATACCGCCGTAATAAACTGAGAGATTCTTGATTTCCAGCATCAGTCCACTCCTAGATAGGCTTCGATGACCTTAGGATTCTTCTGAATGGAAGATGGATCACCTTGAGCTATAGTGATGCCATAATCCAGCACATACATGCGTTCACACACGCCCATGACTACTTGCATATGGTGCTCAATCAAGAAGATAGTGAGATCGAATTCGTCTCGAATCTTGCGGATAAAATCCATGAGTTCGAAGGATTCCTGTGGATTCATACCCGCAGCTGGCTCATCGAGGAGAAGAATCTTGGGTTTTGTAGCGAGTGCTCGCGCAATTTCGAGCCGCCTTTGCTGCCCATACGGAAGACTTGTACCATTTTCATTTGCTAAATGCGCCAGTCCTACTTGTTCTAGCAACTCAATGGAAAATCGCCGAGCCTCGGACTCACGTGCGCGATACCCTGGAAGGTGCAGAGTGGCGGCCAGTATTCCAGTATCTATGCTCAGATTGCAGGCAACCAACACATTCTCGAGCACAGACATTTCCTTGAATAGCCTGATATTCTGAAAAGTCCGCGCTATACCGAGAGCAGTGATGCTGTGAGGCTTAAGCCCAGTAATATCTCTTCCTTTGAAAAGAACTTTTCCTTCGGTCGGACTCAGCATTCCTGTTATCATATTGAATGCCGTTGTTTTTCCAGCGCCGTTTGGTCCTATAAGTCCAACTATCTCGTTCTTTTGGATTTCCAGATTAAAATCACTTACAGCAGTAAGTCCACCAAATCTCATGGTGAGATGGGAAGTGCTCAGCATCAGCTCAGGGTGTTCTGGCATGGCTGCCTCCCTTCTTGCTTTTCTTGACGAATGCGTTCTGGAACATCTCCCAACTGAATTCCTTATTGCCCATAAGCCCCCGCTGGCGATAGATAATCATCACCATTAGGAGAATCGAGAATACTACCATACGAAGACCTGGCATGGCCGGCGTCTTGACAAAGATGAGGTTTATCGGCTCATCGAGGAAGCGCAGCGCCTCCATCATTACTGTAACGATTATTGCAGATATCACTGAACCTGAGATAGAGCCGACTCCTCCAAGTACGACTATGAGCAGAATATTGTAGGTAAGCGTGAAAGTGAACATTTTTGGGTCAATAGTAGTGATCATGTGGCCAAGGAGAGCTCCACCAATGCCAGCCAGAAAACTCGACACGGTAAATGAGGTTACCTTAACCTTGAACACATTGATTCCCATCGCCTCCGCGGCTAACTCATCATCTCGGACTGCTTTCATCGCTCTCCCATAGCTCGAGCGCATAAGAAGAACCATAAAGAGCACTACAAGACCCGCTGCTGCCCATACCGCAAAGGTGGTAGAAAAACGAGGCAGACCTTTCAATCCCTGAGCTCCATTGGTAATCGATTGGGCATTTGTAATGATGACTCTGATGATCTCGGCAAAGCCAAGCGTCGCGATTGCGAGGTAATCATCTCTAAGGCGCAGGACAGGAGCACCAATAAGAAAGCCGACGCAAGCCGATACAAGTCCCGCTATTATAAGCGCGGGTAAAAATGGAATTGTAAGGTGATGTAGCCATGGAACGATTGGCACAAGGAAATAATTCATCTCTTTGAGCGGCGCAGGCATGGTGAGAAGCGCGCTCACATAGGCTCCCACAGCCATGAATCCGGCATGCCCAAGAGAAAATAGCCCCGTAAAGCCATTTAGGAGATTGAGAGAAAGAGCTAGCACAATGTAGATAGCGCATAGATTGAATACGCGCAGCGAAAACGCATCGAATAATCTATCGGCTATGAATATGAAGAGAACGCATGCTGCCAAAAATAGAATCGTGTATAGAACGTTCTTAGAAATAGCTTCGCTTCTAATGGAACTTTTTTTACTCATGGTCACACCTTCTCAGCCTGGCGCTTGCCTAAGAGTCCTGTGGGTTTTACCAATAGTACAATGATGAGCAAAATAAATGCAAAAGCATCCCTATAACCAGAGAGTGTCGGTAGTAATGCAACCATCATTATTTCGATTATGCCAAGCAAGAATCCACCAAGCACGGCGCCTGCTATGTTGCCTATCCCACCTATGACTGCGGCAATGAAGCATTTTAGGCCTGGCATCATTCCCATAAGCGGATTCAACTGAGGATATTTGAATGACCACATAATGCCACCGAAAGCCGCAAGCAGAGAGCCAATGCCAAAAGTAACAGAAACGACTTTATTGACATCCACTGCCATTAAGCGGGCTGCCTCGATATCTGTGGAAACGGCGCGCATGGCCATGCCGATCTTGGTCTTATTTACAATCCACAAGAGCAAAATCAAAAGCCCAAAGGTAAAAAGAGGAATTATCAGGCTTATGGTGATCATTGAAACTGGGCCAAAATAGATGACCTTCGAAAGAACGTCGGGTACAGGCATTCCCTTAGGTCTTCCTCCAAAAATCAAGACAGCCAGACTCTCCAAAAGAAAAGATGCTCCTATTGCGCTTATCATTATAGAAATGCGCGGCGAATCGCGAAGCGGCTTATAGGCCACTCGCTCGAGGCCAATACCGAAAAACGCGGTAAAGACAATAGCTAAGAGCAGCGCCGCCCACCATGGCAGAGACATAAGTGTCATTCCATAGAAAGCAACATAAGCCCCAACCATGAAAATATCGCCATGTGCAAAGTTTATGAGCCTCAATATTCCATACACCATTGTGTAGCCAATGGCGAGGAGTGCGTAGAGACTTCCGAGTGAGAGCGCATTGACGATATGCTGAAATAATAATGAAAGTGTCATGCTTCCTCATAACTATAAGAAAAGGAGCGGATGCTCTCGACCTTATTCTTCGATGATTCTCCGCTCCTTCTATCGACTTATGATATATTGGAAGGGGGGCGCTTTAATGCACCCACCATCCCACCTCCAGTTAAGATCCTATGTACGGTTAGTATGGCTCGACAGTCGCCATATAGGTGAATTTGCCATCTTTGATGGTCTTGATCACCGCACTCTTCACGGCATCGCCATCTTCGTTGAGAGTTATCATTCCAGTCGCACCAGGGAAATCCTTTGTGACCGCTATTGCTGCACGAACCTTTTCCTTGTCGAGGCTGCCTGCGCGCTGCAGTGCATCGCGTGCCACCAAGTAGCCATCGAAGCCAAGTGCAGTTACTGCTGCAGGCTCCTTATTGTATTTCTTGCGATACTCATCGAGGAATACTTTGGATGTTTCCGTGATAGGCGTCTCGGTTGCAAAGAAAGTAGAGAACACAACGCCTTCGACAGCTTGTTTCCCGACATCGATGAATTCTGGAGTCTCCCATGTATCTCCGCCCAAGAATGGGGTCTTAATCCCGAGCTCCTTGCCTTGCTTAATGATAAGAGCGCTTTCGGTGTAGTTGCCTGGCGCAAAGATAACATCGGGCTTGTGCTTCTTGATCTCGGTAAGTTGAGCAGAAAAGTCGGTGTCGCCCGTGTTGTAGTTCAATTCAGCAAGGATTGCATTCTCATCACCTGTTAACTGTTTGAATGCATCGGCAAAGAATTTCGCTAGCCCAACAGAGTAATCGTTCGAAACTTCGCGGATTATTACGGCTTTCTTAGCACCTAAAGTATTGTATGCATAGTTGGCCATGACCGTGCCCTGGAAGGGATCGATAAAGCATACTCGGAAGTAGTACTCATTACCTTTTGTGACCAATGGATTCGTGCATGATAGACCGATTGCCGATACTTTGGCATTCTTGACGATGGGACCAGCAGCCATGGAGAGCGAAGAACCCCAAGACCCAAGCACGATATTGACTTTGTCCTTGTCGACGAGCCTTTGTGCTGCATTGGCCGCCTCGACTTTGTCAGACTTATTATCAGCAATTACAAGCTCGATCTTATATTCTTTGTCGCCGATCTTGACAGTTGGATATAGCTCATTAGCCAGCTTGATACCTTCGACTTCGAGCGCACCGCCACCTGCATTTGCGCCAGTCAGTGGCTCGAACACGCCAAACTTTACAGTCTTGGGAGCACTCGGCCCACAAGCCACAATGAGCAGAGCGATTCCAATGGTTAATAGCCCAATCCTCACAATTCTCTTCATGATTACCTCCTTCCTGTATGTCCATTTCAAATACCAATAGGACATTATCAATGGTAGAACGCCGGAGGCGTTCTGTCAAATATATTTTACACTATTTAGGAGATTTAATGAACAATATTGAAGCAAAAATGCTATACAAAACTTCGAGTACATCACTTCAAAATCTCGGCGTACCTTGTCTGTTCTTGTCTTCGCATTGCGCAGAAATGAGCGAAATGATTTAATAGGCCGAGGAGAAAAACGCATGGAAAGCTATGATGTCGTGATTGTGGGTACAGGCCCAGCTGGACTTGGTGCCGCATTCGAGCTTCTAGAATCGAAACCATCGTTCAATATTCTCCTAATCGACAAACAACGTGTATCCTCGGGCGGGCTTAGAAACGATTGCAAGATGAATTTTACTTGGCCTATAGGTTTTCCTCTGGAGTGTTGGGATGAGGCTACTGGCAAACACTACCTTGAGCGCGTCGAGACTTTTCTCGAGCCAAATTTCATGGAAAAACGCAACATCGAAATCTACAAGAAACGAGCAGAGAAGATAGGGGTTCAATTGCTCGATGTGCGTCAGTCGCACCTGGGCACCGATGGTGGTTTTAAGCTAATTAAGGATCTCACAGCAAGGCTCAAAGAGCTAGGTGCGGCTTTCAGCTTTGGAGAGGAAATGCTTGGAGTCGTGCCTCGATCTAGGGTTCTAATAACAGATAAGCGCGAGCTGCAATATGACTCTTTAATAGTAGCACCTGGCCGTGGTGGTTTTGCATTTCTCCAAAGGCTTATGGAAGATCTTGGAATCAAATACCGCGACAATGTGGTCGATATCGGCATCCGGGTCGAGACAACAGAAGAACACTATCCGATCGTGAGCGATTATTATGATCCTAAATTCCTTTTTCCCAAGAAAACGCGCACTTTCTGCACCAACTCTCGGGCTGCCTATGTGGTGCAGGAGCGCTATGGCGATGAAAAACAAGGTTATTGGTACTCGATAAATGGCCATGCATGGTCTCATGAGCGACCTCCAAATGGCCTTGTAAACTTCGCGATTCTAAAAACTATAACACTGACGCAGCCACTCGCTTCCGGACAAGATTATGCGCAGATGTTAGGACACCTTGCAGCATTGCTTGGAGGCGGGAAACCGATAATGCAACGCATAGGCGATTTTCGGCTTGGTAAGCGATCATTTGCCAACTCTTTTACTGGAGATCTCTATAACTTCAACCCCTCTCTTCCATCATGCACGCCAGGGGATATCAGCCTCTGCATTCCAGCAAAGACAATGCGCGCTATATGGAACGCAATGAAATTGCTAGATACAATTGTGCCTGGCGTTATGCACCCGTCGACAATCATGTACTATCCAGAGATCAAACTGTATGCAAACCGCCCAGTTTTTATCGATGAGAACTTCCAGGCGTTGCCGGGAATCTATTTTATAGGCGATGGTGCAGGTACAAGCCGAGGGATTACCTCGGCATGGGCTTCGGGGATGAGAGCCGCTCATGGAATTATTAGGGTATCGAATCTTTGAACTTTGAAGCGAAATAAAAAACCGAAGGTGCAACTTATTACTAGAGCCATTTGCTGGAATTCGGCCGACAAGTTCTTTCTATACCCAACAAACTTTGCCTAGAATAGAAAAGGCAATATTTTATCCGGATTTTTGCCAAAACAAGTAACCTCGTCTATATCCTTAATGAATTGCCCCTGGACAATCGCGAATAGGGTGCGCTCGATGCCAAGCCCTCCACCGCAAACCTGTGGAAAAAATCCCTGGCCTTGCGAATCTCTCATGTGAGCAATGCTCAAAAATGGGCCATAGCCATCGAGCGCGGCCATATTTTCGAGATTCCCATGTCGATCGAAGCGCGGTGGCTCCCTCAGAACGGCATTATCCAGAAGGCGAGCAACGATCGCTTCGTATACCCATTCTCGCAAGCCGCCAGAGAGGATTTCATAAGCATGCCCAAGGCTCCCATCTCTATAGAGGGGAGCTGCGCATAAGTCATAATTGAAGACCTGCCTTGGAGAAATTTCTTTCTTCGAAGGCCTTCTCCCATCTCGAGATAGATAGGGATACACCAGATCGTAGTTCTCTCGTAAAAGCCCTAGGACCCAGAAAAATTGTGTCTTGGCTTTCTGCCCAAACTGCTCTTCTAGGCTGCATCCACTCTGTACCTCGATTTCATCGCTATAGAATCTTGGAAATGGCTTCGATGGAACAGTGAGCTTGACTCCAAGTGCTCCCAAACTCTCTGCAGCCAGCACTAGAATTCTTTTTGTACTATAGATGATCAAATCCTCGAAAAAATCGAGCGCTCGATCTAGTTCTTTAGATAAGACCTCAGTCGTCTCTTTTGGCCTATCGAAATAGTCGTCCTCGTTAAGCTTGTGTGCTCGCTTGAATTCGATATCCATTTGAGAAAAATCGATGAGGTATTTGTGCCTTGAGGTGGACGATGGCAACTCGAGACGGATATTAGGCGAGTCTACGTATATTCCTTCTATATATGGATTTAGACAAGCAACCATCTTGGAATAGATCATAGAATGTGTAGTCCTATAGGGCGTACCTTGATAGAGAATTACAGGGACATGCTCGACATCCTGGCATAGAGGGTCCGTAACGGGCGACAGGGATACTCTATCGATATTGAGAATTCCTTTCGAGACCAAAAATTCCTGAAGTCCTAGAACAAGAGCAGTCCTAATCTTAAGGGCATGGGCAAGTTGCTCACCCCGCCACTTCCGCATATAGGCATCGGATAAGAATTCGCTGAATGAGAGGCCTTTATCGCAAAGAGAAGTTTGAAAGCTTCTCAATATGTCACCAATCGAAGTACTGGCAGAATCTACAGAAGCAAAAGATTTCATTGTTTTTATCCCAGTAGAGAGATTCATCGAGAGCGCCAGAATCGCAAGAACGACGTTCAATGCGGTATTCTGGTTTAATACCCGAAATCCCATTACCACCGGGGAAACAGAAACTCTCCGTCATCCCCTGCACCTCCAGTTTCGGAAAAACTAGCGCAATATGCAGCGCTAAAAAAAGCCGGCCCCGAAAACGGGACCGGCTTCAGTTTTCGCGCTTCTATGCGCCTATATATTCGGCTCCGGCCCCGCTCCAAGTATGCGATTATTATTATTGAGGGAGTTGCCATTATTGCCGAATACTGCTCGCGCCATGAATATCTTTTACTCCGATTGCATAAATATGTCAAGAAGTCTACTTGACCAAGGCCTTGAATTTAGGTCATAGTCCGCCCTATGGAAGGAATTAGCGCAAAACTCACCCAAGCCATCATGGCATGTCTTTTTGCAGCCCTGATTTCTGTTGGAGCATACGCTGCATTTCCAATCCCTGGAACACCCGTGCCGATTGTGCTTCAGAATATGTTTATAATGCTGGCGGGATTCATCCTGGGACCTTGGTGGGGCCTTGTGTCGGTGATCTTCTATTTGATATTGGGGTCGGTAGGCTTGCCGGTATTCTCTGGAGGAACCGGAGGCCTTGCTAAATTTGCTGGACCTACGGGCGGTTACCTTATCGGTTACATACCTGGCGTCATTGTCTTTGGCCTTATATCAAAACTAGGCAAAGGCAAATGGGTTTTCAATATCTTGGCGGGAATTGCCGGAATGATGATTGTTTACGCTCTAGGTATAATCTGGCTGAAATCAGTGTTGGAGATTGGCTGGGGAAAAGCAATCGCTACTGGACTCATTCCCTTTCTCCCTGGCGATATTGTAAAGATCATTCTTGCCTCGGTTTTGACTCCACCAATTCTCAAGGCTATGAGCCATATCGATCAATAGACAAATGGCTGAGCTATTTCGTGCAATATCTCTTAGTCACATCTTCCCAGATGGCGTAACTGGTATAGATTCGATTTCGCTTTCAATCGAAGAAGGAGAATTCCTTCTTGTTTCTGGAAGAAATGGCGCGGGAAAATCGCTGCTTATGAGGCATTTTGTAGGTCTTTCCAAGCCATCGGCAGGAGAAATACTCTACCGAAGCATGCCCATTGCTTCGCAGATTCCGCTGATACGAAGAGAAGTCGGCTATGTCTTTCAGGATACGGAAGCTCAGGTTTTCGGTTTGACAGTCGAGGAAGATCTAGCTTTTGGTCCCGCAAATATGGGTATTAAGGGCTTAAAGCTTGATGCAGCTATTAAAGAAGCGCTAGCAAAAGCCCATCTCGAAGGCATGGAGAATCGCAGCCCAGGGACTCTCTCCGGCGGAGAGAAACGCCGTCTGGCTATCGCAGGCGTTCTTGCCATGCAACCGCGCTGCATAATTCTCGATGAACCATTTGCTAACCTCGATTTCCCTTCTGTGCAGGAAATAATAGAGGTCTTCAGTGCACTTAATGCAGAGGGAAAAACTCTGATAGTTCTTACCCATGAAATCGAGAAAGTATTTAGCCTTGCCTCGAGACTTCTTATTCTCGACCAAGGAAGAATCGCCTTCGATGGATTGCCAGAAAAGGCGACAAAAGAAATCTTTCTACAGAGTGGGTTAGTTTACCCCTATCGAGAGGGTTATCCATGGCTAATAGAATAGCGGTGGGAAGCGTAGCCAATCCTTTTGCTTTCGAACCAGGAGAAAGCTCTCTCGTTATGTTTCATCCGCTTGCAAAGCTGGCTTTCTTGATTGCTGCGACAAGCTCTGCAATGCATGCCTCTCTAGGTTTTTTGGTCGCTCTTTTTGCAATTGGAATTTTGCTGCTCTCAAAACTACCGAGAGCCACTGCAGGTCCCTTCTTTTCAGTAATTATCCTTATACTATTTGCCGCTCTCGTTAAAGGCATATTCCCAGGTGATGGCAGACTTTTCGACCTAGCCACATTGCCTGGATCGGCAGTCTATGGGTTAAGGCTGCTCTCGATATATGTATATTCTCGACTCTTCTATGCGACAACCCGTGTAAGCGAAATTGGCGATTGGATGACTGCTGGAATTAGAAGCCTAAGAAAAATCATGCTTAGAAAAGATGTCAAAGATAATCTACCTTCAGAACTCGACCCAGAATCGCTGCCCTATCGCCCTGGATCCATGGACATTTTTTTAGATCCTGGAATGTTCATCTCCTTGATACTGCTTTTCTTACCGCGTATTTTCAATATGTATCGTCGCGTCGCGGAAGCAGCGGAAGTGCGCGGCTTATCTATATCAAAAAAGAACTTTCGCCGCGCCCTTCTTATGCTCGAGCAATTGATCTCGATGAGCCTATTGCAGTCGTGCAAGATATCACTGGCAATGGAATTGCGCAGCTACTCACCATATAGGAGCATAAAGCTGTCGAAATTTAAAGAACTAGATTGGATTTTGATAGGAATTTCGGCGATCTTGTTTTTATTTTAAGATTCTATTTTGAAAAATACCGGACTTCCTGCCACGGTTCGATTAGAGAACTTTGAGCGATATTGTCTTTCCCTGCTGTCCTTAATTCCCAGAGCTCGATGGTCTGGAGTTTTCCCTCTACTAGCGCTGGACCAAGCCTTCGGAAAAGCAGAACTTCTCCTTCGGGCTGTGGAAGGCTTATTTCGGGAGTCAGTTCATCATCTTGCGTTGCTAGGATAGAGCTAGAAGGAAAGCTTGCCCTAGAACTTTCAGCGCAAGCAGCGGCTACCGTTTCCCTCATTGTAAGTATTGTGGTTCCCAATACCTTGTTCGCGGCTTCGAGGCGGCTCGCTATGTTGACCGAATCACCTACAGCCGTGTAAGCAAAACGGTGATTCGATCCAAGGTTGCCTACTATTGCGGAGCCCGTGGCAATCCCTATTCTGGTTTTTGGAGCTACACCAAAGCGATCTTCGAGCTCAGGACCTATTCCTATCAGCTTTTCTTGAATGTGGCATGCTGCTATGCAGGCGCGCAAGGCATGGTCTGCAATATCGAGTGGAGCGTTCCAGAATGCCACCACCGCATCTCCGACATATTTGTCGAGAGTTCCTCCCTGAGCCAGTATTTCTTCGCTAATAATTCCCAAGTACTCATTCATAAACAGCGTAAGCCGTTCCGGGTCTAGCTTTTCAGATATTGCCGTAAAACCTGCCATATCCGAGAATAGCACTGTGATCACTTTCGATTCTCCACCGAGCCTAAGAGCATCGGGTTTTTCGATTAGTTCGGAAATCACTTCCGGAGATAGATACTGAGCAAAGGCCTTGCGTAGATAAGCCCGCTGCCTACCCTCTGCTTGGTAACCAAGAATAACAGCAGCCACAAAGGCAAAAAACCCAGCTGCAAGCGCGGGAATCGCGTTATAGAACACGAGGTTTCGAAAAAGGATAAAGCTCATTCCAGTTGGAATAATCACTGCTGCGACAATTCCCGCTATTGTCCAAATTCTAGTTCGCATAATAGGAAGAAGAGCGGCGAGAACAAGAGCAAGGATAGCTATGCAAGCTTTTATCCAGATTGGAGAAAGCTCTATAAAAGATGAAGAGAGCGCATTGCTTATAAATGTAGCATGAATCTCCATGCCTGGCTGTGCAGGGTTTATCGGTGTCGCTTGTCTATCCATGAGTCCAGGGGCAGTTATACCGATTAAGACTATCTTGCCATCGAAATTCATGCCCGAATCCAAGCCAGCAGAATTAGAGCCTGCCACACCTAGAGAGCTGGCAAGAACTTGTGCTGCGCTATACCGCTCGAAGCGAGAAGAATCCTCGAACTTGAGAAACACCATCGGTTTGAGAGATTCGAATGGCTCCAATGGCTCGAAAGATTCTATAGAAGAAACGCTTTTATCCTTTCGACTCGAATTCGTCCTATCAAGCGTACTAATGACGGCCAACCCAAGAGAGGGCATCTTTCCAGCCTCTGTATCTATTGAAACCTGGTATTGTCTACAGATACCATCCGAATCGACGCAGGCGACTACATGGCCGCATGATGCGTTGGGTATATTCAGCACAGGCTTTCTGTCTGTAAGAGTTGCCAAAACCACATTGCCTGCGGAGCTCATTGCCTTTGCACAGCGAGAATCATCTTCTGGACCATAGGTGGAAGGCTCGGTAAAGAGAATATCATAGGCTTGGACATTGGCATTGCACAGAGAGGATGCAATTATGCCGTATAGCTCTCGAGGCCAAGGCCAACCAAGACCAAGCTCCTTCTGAACCCAATCGAGGCTAGACTGGTCGATCATAACAAGTACAATGGGTGCTTTGTCCTTAAGATTATCAGAAGAGGAAGAATATGGCATATTTGACGAACCGGAAATCTTACGTAAAGTTTCAGAAGAAGTCTTGTCCTCCTTCCTCTTTTCCGACTCGACCAATAGACGCATTTCCTGGTCATAGAGCGCCATACCAGCCTTTTTGGAAACCCCTGTCCACTGGAATATAAGTATCCCAAAGACACCAGCTGCCAGCGCATACAAAAGCCGCCTTCTTCTATTCAGGGTCGAAATCGATCTCAAGGCGCCTTGGCTGGCTGGTTTTCTGCTTGCCTGTGTCATATATTTCATTCTAAGATACTTTGAGATTGCCTAAAATAGCGGCCGAATAGCTTCAAAGCGCCCTCGCCTCAAGAGCTCTAGAGACACTGGGCTGATTAACCTCCCATCTCCAAGCTCGCATTCGGAATCGAGAAAGCTTAGCTCGGATGCTGGATAAGCGCTAACTTTCGATTCTTCTTCAATCCACGAAAGCGAATCCAGCTGCTTTGCGCATTCTTTGCGGTGCTCGAGCTCAGCCTGTTGAGAATAGTACTGATTAAGGCTGGCTATTCTCGACAGCCTATCGTCAGCTAAGGGATGCTGCATCGAATACTGCTGAAAACATTCATCCTTGGCATTCTCCAGCGATACTACAAAGTCTCCAAGAGCTGAAGGTCTATAGTTGGCTTCATACAGCATGCGCATAGCTTCGGCATCTGCTTCGAATTCCATGACTTGCGAATATCCTTGCACCGATATCAGGGAGACGAAATCATGTACCGCCGCCGAGAAAAACTCCATAGCCTCTTTATTGTAAGCCTGGGCGCTTTCGGCGGAGAGCATCACATAGTATTTTGCCAAGTCTCCCATGCGGTAGCTCGACAGCGATAACAATCCATGTCCCAACGCTGTATGAGATATCTCATGCGCTAAAAGAGCTGCTAGCATATCCTCATTGCCTGCAAGCTTCAGAAGCCCCCTTGTTATCAATATAAATCCGCCTGGCGCTGCAAAAGCATGCGCTTCTTCGCTATCGAGAATTAAAATATGATATCCCTGTGGAAGGCATGGCCTAGCGGAATAAAACGCTAACCCCTGCCCTATCTTATTGATATATGCGGTGAGCTCAGGCTGCTCATAGACTTGATACTGAGAGAGCACAGCGGCTGTTACTACTCGCCCTATGGCGTATTCTTCCTCGTAAGTAAATGGTTCAGATTCGACTTGAAAAGAGCGCACAGCTTCCAAGATGAGTCGCGATTGCTCAGGCGTAATCATGCCTTGCAAAATAGCCTGCTCGAGAAAAAATTGAAGAGACTCTGGCGATATGGCGCAAGATCCAAGAAATGGTATTGTAAGTATCAGCGCAAAAATAACCGCTAGCGCGCGAGATTGAAGCGCAATCTTTCGCACGTCATGGTTCTCCTTCCAAAATATCTATGCCATGGATAAATGCAAGGCATTCTGCATAAGAATAGCTATTCTTTTCCATCGCATCCACGGCTTCGAAGTTGAAAGCATTCGACTCTCTGAGCGTAAGTTCAAGACTAGATGAAAAGCCTTTGCCAGCAAGGACGATCTCATTATCCTGTAGTGGAGGCGGATCGGAGACATCGTTAGGATTCAAGGAGACCTTTACTGGAGAGAGTGCGCTCATGTGGATGTATCCTGGTCTATTTAATCCCCGTACAAAACCAAATGCCCAGTCGTTTTCAATGCGTATTATCGCAACTGGAGTCTTGTAAGAAGCAAAAGAAAGCGCAGGCGAAGCGAAAGAAGGCTCGGTTCTAACTGCTGTTTTTTCTACCCTGATCAACATAGTGGTTTCCAAGGATTTCTCCTGCGCTGAGATAATTGCCAGACCAGCAAGAGCTAGAAAAATTACAAAAAACCATCGACATTTCATAGCACACCTTCTTAATAGCGCATGGGCGCTCATAACGACGCAACCACCGCCAGCCCCCAAATCATGCTTCAATTCTAAACATGCAAGCAGCAAAGCCACAAGATTATTTACTTGATTTCATCTTAAGCCACACATGCGCTCCTACCTATATAAACCTCTACAGATACAAATATAGCGCACAGAAAAACAATCTTCAGATAGCTTGGCGACTTAGCCTATCCTTCCATTGAATGAGTGCAGCAGCAATAGGCCTTCTCGGATCGTCCAGAGACATTTCCTGCAATTCCTTCTCTAGTCTCACATAATCAGCAAGCGCCGTGGCTCCTTTTTCCTGCGGAAGCTGCAGCCATCCGGATACATGCTTCTTCCAAGATAAATGCTGATCTTCCGTTAAGGTTTCAGAAAAATTACGTGCCAGAAGCCTGCCCATTAGAGTTGGGATTCTTAGATCCTGAAATTGAATGCGAAGAAACTCGTTTTTTGCGGCCTGTGGACCGCTCGATCTTAGTACTCTATGGAAGCGTTCCAGCTCTCTGCGATCTTCATCTGAATAGAATCCACCGGCATATAGTGCATGCTCAGGATCGAGCTCATCGACTGATTTTCTTTCAAATCGATATGCCGCGATAAAGCGCGCTTTAAGATCAGGATTTACTTCTAGCGTATGCAGATTTTCTTTGCATTCCGAAAGATCGATACCTAGCCGCGCTCGGGCTTGTCGATCTAGCACGGTAAGAGGAGCAAGGTAAGGACAGCTGTTAAGTCGAACCATGTTGAGAGGAGGACGCATCTGTTCATCCTCCTGCCTTTCCGAGAATAGAAGGTCGCGCAATTCATCTTCTGACATGTCCAAAAACGGCTTGGGATCAAAGCGCAAATCATAGGTCACAAGAGCATGGCGATCGTTTTCCAAGAGCCCCAAGGGAGCTATTACCGTCGAACAACCGCCTTGTCTTGTGTAACGCTGTGAAGTGTGCACTAACATATTCTCGCGGCGAGAAAGATCAACGAGACGCGCCAGATTCTCACGGCGGCGGTGGCGATAATACCATTCGAAGAGCTTTGGATAAGTCTCAAGCACCTTGCGCGCAAGGCCTATAGTCGCTCGCACATCATAGAGCGCGTCATGAGCATTCTCATGGGCTACGTTATTTGCCTTGGCAAGGTCTGCAAGCTTGAACAATGGGTTGCCACCACCATTTATAGGCCACTCGAAACCTTCATATTTGAGGTCATGGACAGCCCGCATCAGATTTATGACATCCCAGCGAGAATTGTCGTTTTTATACTCGCGGCTATAGGGATCCAGAAGATTTCTATAAAAAAGATGGCGAATGAATTCATCATCGAACTGGATGGAGTTGTAACCTGTTACCGTACTGCCTGGAACGCTCATTTCGCGCTGTATCAGCTGAGAGAACTCATATTCGGATAGGCCTTTCTCTTCGACTTCCTGAGGAGTGATGCCGTGTATATAACAGGCTTCAGGGTCAGGAAGATAGTCTTGAGGAAGCTTGCAGTATAGAACAATTGGCTCGGCTATCTCTTCGAGGGCGATATTCGTCCTTATGAAAGCACACTGCGCAATACGGTCGTGCCTAGGGTTGCGGCCAAAGGTCTCGAGGTCATACCACAGAATCGATACTGCCATCTTTCTTTCACTCTATCTTCTATGAATATCTTCTATGATTTTTCATCGATAGTAAATATTGCAGGATTGAAATTATCCGATCCAACCCAGAA
>MWDY01000285.1 GCA_002070755.1 Spirochaetes bacterium ADurb.Bin110
TGGCAAAGTAATCTAAACTGAATGTTTGTGAAGAAAAGCTATGACCACAGCTCTTACAGCGATAACGAGGTACATTTCCAAAACATTTGGTGGAATAGAAGCCTAGACTGACAAACCAGCGGCCTTGGGGAGCAGCCTTATGATTTGGACACTCAGGATTTGGGCAGAAAGAAAAAGAATGCATGGATTACCTCCGTACATTCTCTTTATCGCCCTCCTCCCTACATTTTGCTTCAACTTCTTATACAAGGTTCGTAGCAGTAAACACAAAACCCACGAGTTCCCGCGCCGTAGCCGTTACGGCAATTTTGGCTGACTTCCCCCGATAGATCGCCTTTGCAGACTTTTTTTGCAGGCGATGAATCCCTTTGTCAGCTTATGTGATAACCATTTCGTCCATTCCCTTGCGACGTTCTTTCAATGCAGCGTTCGCAGCGTATCGGTAGCGATAGTGCCAGCTCGACTCGATGAGCAGCTTGCGCAGATGGCTATTCCCGGTCTTGGTAATCCTTCAATCCGTTCATGCCGCTCCTCTTCCATGGTGATCTACCGATAAGATATTTGTAATACCCGCTTTATCACGGCTAACCTACGTTTTATATCCGGGAGGTCACTTCATATTGTCTTGTCTCATCCTGTCATTATATCCAAAACTTAGAACTTGTATCCAAACTCTCGCAACATGGCCTTTCGGGCAACCTTATCTTCTGCGCTCTCTACGCCTTTAGGTGAAAAACCATCGACCACGCCGAGGATCGCGGCTCCTTGATCCGTAAGAGCCCTTGCTACTTCGACAGGATTGGCTGTCGCACAGAAAATCCTGCAGGTTTCTGGATTTGCCTTTATGCGATCCAGCACATTCAGCGGATACGCACCAGGGCCAATGACAAGATAAAAGCTATGACCTGCGCGAACCGCCATGGCCATCTTTTGAGCTACCTCTACCAGATATGGATCGGTACCTTCTGTGCGAACGAGGCATGGCCCAGAAGCTTCGCAAAAGGCAAGACCAAACTTTACTCCTGGCACAGAGTTCATCATGATCTCTGCGATGTCCTCGACGGTTTTTATGAAATGCGATTGGCCAATTATTACATTGCAATTCGTCGGAAAATCCAGCTTGACTGTATCGATGGTCATAATCAAAAACCCTCCTTGTGGTAATGTTTCTCATTGAATCTATTTCATTGTCAAGATAGACTTTTTAAAATTCTGCTCGTAGCTCATTTCCTCAATAAAAGCCAAAATTCGCTGCAACTCATGGTAAGAGCTCTAGTCCTGGAGCTAAGCAACATGCCCGATAGGCGCAGCATAGATGGCAAACATCTCTTCCCCATCAAGTCCAAGATAGGCATCCAGTTTTTCTTGGTCATAAGCGCCTATCGCACAGGTTCCTAGACCGAGCGATTCGCAGGCGAGATAGAGGTTCTGGCAAGAATGACCCGTATCTAGAGCTACAAGTTTGTATGCGGCCTTGCCATAGCGCCACTCGCTTCTATAGGGAACTGCAGCCCATATCACCACACAAGCAGCATTCCAGAATTGCCCATTCAGCGCTTCATCTAGAGCAACCGAATCATCTCCCTGTCGCTCAAGCACGAGTTCATGCTCGACTGGAAGATAACGATATAGACCTACATTAAGGCCCTCGACCTTGTGAGCAAAGATATAGATGTCTAGCGGGTGGCGCGCGCCGCCTGAAGGAGTCGTGCGAAAAGAGAATTTGCCGCGATTCTCTTTTACGCCTTCGATCGCCCAAAGCAGATACGAGAGTTGCTCTATTGTCAGAGGCTCTTCGGTATATTTGCGCCGCGATTTGCGATTATTGAGAAGGTGGTAGAGCACGGCGGCGCGCTTAGACACATCAGGAATAACTTTTTCGCGGCTCTTCATGTCCCTGCCGGAGCTTGCTTCGTTCTTCTGTTCCTGGGTTTCGCCAAATGCCTTCAGAATACTATCAGGAGGCGGCAGGTCGATTACACAGTCTTCGGGCGCTGGTGGCTCTTCTTGCGGAGGAACAGGCACTCCCTTCGATTGATCCGATTGCCCTGTCTTTACTAAATGCCAGTTGGATTTGAGAAACCAACTTCCTTCGAAACGCTCGTATTGCATATCAAACTCCAAATTTACCCTAAAATTTTCTCTTTTCGCTCAATATTCTTTCTGCTTCTTCGACCGCTTTGCGGATCATTGGATTACAGACTTTTTCGGAGAGCTGTCCGGCTTTTACGATGTCGCGGCCTTCCGTGGTCCAAAGATCCGCTCCCTCCAACAAGATTCTGCATTCGATGCTACCCTTGAAGGCCTCAAGCTTCTCCATGTACTCTGCCACTATCTCATACAGCGCTAACTTGCTATCCTGATCGGCCGAATCAGCGGCTCCAAAAGCAAGCGAAAGAGCCATGATTCCTCCCGTAACAGCACCACAGGTCAAGCCCATACGCCCTATTCCCCCTCCAAATCCCCCTGAAATACGATGAGCCAAGGAAGGCTCCAAGCCCAGTTCCTCTGCAAATACGGTAAACACCGCTTGAGAGCAGGCCGATCCAGCTACGTGTAGTGCTACTGCTTCATCCGCTCTTTCCATACTCATCCTCCGATGATAATTCGCTTTTGCCCTGTAGCGGCATATGTCACGATATCTTTCGCGGCATTCATTACCTGAAATTTCTCGCTGTAGTTACCGCCTTGTGCCAGCCTTCCACAAGATCAGCCCTCGATTCTTCTGCCATTCGCGGCGAAAATTCCCTGCGCATTCGCCAATTCTTGCGCACATCATCGAGGCTATTCCAATAACCTATCGCAAGACCAGCAAGGTAGGCTGCTCCAAGCGCAGTCGTCTCGCTCACTTCGGGAAGGACGACCCTGGTTCCTGTGATATCGGCTTGGAATTGCATAAGAAATGAGTTTTGGGAAGCTCCACCATCGGCCTTTATGCAGGAAAGCCGTCTTCCGGAATCCTTTTCCATGGCTTCGAACAGGTCCATGGATTGATAGGCGATAGATTCTAGCGCGGCGCGAATAAAATGCGCCTTCGATGTTCCTCGTGTAAGGCCCACTACCGTACCGCGTACTTCCGAATCCCAGTAGGGTGCTCCCAAGCCCACAAAAGCCGGAACAATATAGACTCCCTGACTATCTTCGACCATGCGAGCAAATCTTTCGCTCTCTGCAGAGTCAGTCAATAGACCCATCTGATCTCTCAGCCACTGGATCACCGCGCCGGCTATGAAAACAGAGCCTTCTAGAGCATAGGTGTAACCCTTGCCAAGATCCCATGCAACCGTTGCGAGCAGATTATGCTTCGATTCAACTGGGAAAGGTCCTGTATTCATCAAGGTAAAGCAGCCCGTACCATAGGTGTTCTTCACATCTCCCGGCTCGAAGCAAGCATGCCCGAAAAGTGCAGCCTGCTGGTCGCCTGCTACCCCAGCCACCGGAATTTCGGCACCAAATATATCCTTTTTCGCTATACCAAAGAAGCCCGAAGAAGGCCTGACCTCTGGCAGAATGTCCGCAGGTACTTCAAGAAGGCTCAAAAGCTCTTCATCCCAATGCCGTTCATTTATATCGAATAGCATTGTGCGGCTCGCATTGGAAGGATCGGTCGCATGAACTCCTGTAAGATTATAGATGAGCCAGGAATCGACAGTACCGAACATAAGCTCACCCCGCTCTGCGCGCGCCTTTATTTCGGGATATTCTCGGAAGAGCCAGGTCAGTTTAGTGCCAGAGAAATATGGATCGAGCACAAGGCCTGTTTTTTGCCGAATCAAATCCGCATCACCCTGCGCTTTCAATTCGTCGCATATCGAGCTAGATCGACGGCATTGCCAGACAATTGCGTTATGGACGGGCTTGCCTGTAGCGCGCTCCCATACAATGGTCGTTTCGCGCTGATTCGTAATGCCTATTGCGGCAATCTGTGTCGGTTCGATCTGTGCCGCCTCTATCGCGCCTCTTGCTGCCTTTAGCTGTGTGCGCCAAATCTCCTCGGGATCGTGTTCGACCCAGCCCGGCTTGGGAAAAATCTGTCTGAATGGAATCTGCTTTACGGAGATGATGATGCCATCGTGATTGAACAAAATAGCCCTCGAAGTCGTTGTGCCCTGATCTAGGGCAAGAATATAAGTTGAATTGCGGTCCATGTGGCTATTATAGCCTAAATTTGAGGCTATGTGAGGGGAATATGACTCTACATCCGCCATAAAATTTTCGCTTGCCCATTATCGCTTATCACACAATAAATCGATTGAGTCGCTGATATTTAATTGATATATTAGTTCCATGAAGAAAGACGATGGCCCTGGGATCAAAGACAGGATTAAAAGCAAAGCATCCGCAATTAATTCAGAATCCCTTACTTCTTCTGTATATGAAGGGCTGAAGCCCCACCTCAATGTGGGTATGCTGAAGCCTGGCCAATTCATCGATCTCACTGCTCTAGGGAATGAGCAATGTCTATCTCGAACTCTCTGAGAATAAAAAACTAATGGATACCATACAAATTCTCAAAGAAAAGCTATATTAGGAAATGATATGTCTAAAATCGACGAAGAAAATATGGCCTCTGGGATTGTATTCGATATACGTAGGTTCTCCATTCACGATGGTCCTGGGATACGGACGGCGATATTTCTAAAGGGATGCCCGCTACACTGCCTCTGGTGCCACAATCCTGAAGGAATTTCTTTTTCTCCAGAAATATTGCGCCGAACAGAGCGCTGTGTCGATTGTGGAACATGTGCAGGGCTTTGTCCTCTAAAGATCGATCCAAGGGCCGAGGCTGGGGGCCTTTTATGTAAAAATTGTCCTTCTTTTGGATGTTGTGCGGAAGCCTGCCCCGCCGAAGCACTCCAGATAATAGGAAGGCGCATGACGGTTAGTGCGTTGATGGAAGCCATACGAGCAGATCTGCCTTTCTACGAGGAGTCGGGAGGCGGAGTAACCTTCTCGGGGGGAGAGCCATTGGCGCAAAGGGATTTCATCCTTGCGCTTCTAAAGGCATGCAAATCAGAAGGGATCCATAGTGCTCTCGACACATCAGGCTTTACTGATAGGGATTTTATGCTGGAAGCGGGGATGCTCTCGGATATCGTTCTCTTCGATTTGAAGCTCCTTGACGAAGAAGAGCACAAAAAATTTACAGGCGTCTCGAATAGGAGCATTTTGGCAAACCTATCTGCACTCTACGAGGTAGGAGCTAATGTAGTACTGCGTCTTCCGCTTATTCCAGGAATAAACGATGCGCCGGAAGATCTAGAAAAGATGGCTCTGTACATTTCCACTATCGAGGCAAAGCTCATAGAGCCGAGGCCAATAGAAATAAGGCATAAAAATGAAAAGCCCATAGAGACAGGGCCTATCTCAGACAATCCTTGGCCCGATATCCAATCGAATATGCCAAGCAAAAAGGCACATATACTGCCCTATCACGACTCGGCAAAGGACAAATATAGGTTGCGGCAGCAAGAATATGAGATGACTGGGACTGCTATTCCTTCTACTGAAGCTATCGACAGAGCTGTCTCGATATTCGAAGCCGTAGGAATTTCAGTGACGATAGGTGGTTAGCAATCCTATTGGAGGTAGCTATGAACGAAAGAATAAGACGTCTTCGAGAAGAGAGTTTCAATGCCAAACCAAGTTTTTCGGCTGAGCGAGCATTATTGACTACCGAGTTCTATAAGGAATGGTATGGCCGTGTTTCGATGCCTGTGCTCAGGGCAATGAACTTCTATAATCTATGCGAAAAGAAGACTATCTATATTGGTCCGGATGAGCTCATAGTAGGAGAGAGAGGGCCCAAGCCCAAAGCCGTATCTACCTTTCCAGAATTGACATGCCATTCCGAAGAGGATCTGCGAATTCTCGATTCAAGACAGATGACAAGCTACTCAGTTTCCGCAGAGGACATGGAAATCTACAAGACAAAGGTTATCCCTTACTGGAGAGGCAGAAGTCTTCGCGATAGAGCATTTGCGGAAATACCAAATGAATGGAAGGATCTCTATGAGGCAGGGCTATTCACGGAATTCATGGAGCAGAGAGCTCCGGGCCACACTGCATTGGATGGATCAATATATCGCAAGGGGCTAAATGCTAGACGGGCAGAGATTGCCGCCGCAAGAGCAGCCCTGGACTGGGGAAAAGACCCCGATGTTCTCGCCAAAGATGAAGAACTCAAGGCTATGGATATCGCGTGCAGAGCTGCAATCCTATTTGCCGATCGTCATGCGAAGCTTGCAGATGCGATGGCCTGCTCTGAGCGCAATCCTAGGCGTTCCGCTGAGCTTAGGCAGATCGCCGAGGTCTGTCGCAGAGTGCCTGCCCAGGCTCCACGCAATTTCTGGGAAGCTATACAGATGTATTGGTTTGTCCACCTTGGCACCATTACCGAACTAAATGGCTGGGACGCAATGAGTCCGGGGCACTTCGACCAGCATCTAGCGCCATTCTTTGAGCAGGACCTCGAAAATGGAACACTCGATAGGGATAAGGCAAAAGAGTTTCTGTCATGTTTCTGGATCAAGGTGAACAACACCCCAGCGCCGCCTAAAGTCGGTGTTACGGCTGCCGAAAGCGGAACATACAATGATTTCACTAACATAAATCTTGGGGGTCTAAGGCCTGATGGCTCGGATGGATCTAATGAGATATCCTATCTTGCGCTCGAGGTGCTGGATGAGCTACAGCTTCTGCAGCCACAAGCTAACCTTCAGGTAAGCGCAAAGACGCCGGAGCAGCTCTTAAAGACTGCATGCAAGGTAGCTCGCCGCGGATCGGGCTATCCTTCGTTTTTCAATGCGGATGAAGTTATAATGGCTCAGCTCGGAATGGGCAAACAAATCGAAGATGCTCGTGAAGGCGGTATTTCCGGTTGTATCGAGACCGGATGCTTTGGCAAAGAGGCTTATCTTCTCCATGGCTATCTCAATTCTCCAAAGATACTCGAGCTAGTTCTCAACAATGGTACCGATCCGTTAAGCGGCAAGGCGATTGGCCTTAGGACAGGGGATCCATCCAATTTCCAGACCTTCGAGGAGTTGTATGCTGCCTTTGAACGCCAGCTCGAATATATAGTCGATATAAAAGTGAAGGTTTCAAATTATCTAGACCGAACGTTCGCTGAGTATGCGCCAGCTCCTTTCTTGTCTTCTGTGGTAGCCGACTGCATCGCAAAAGGAAAAGATTATTACAATGGCGGAGCGCGATACAACACGGACTATATACAGTGCTGCGGGCTTGGGACAATGACCGACTCGCTATCCTCCATTAAGACTCATATATATGAAAAGAAAGATATAAAATGGAATGAGCTTCTCCGCGCTCTATCCTCAGATTGGCAAGAAAATGAGAGTCTAAGGCTCCTTATGGCGAACAAAACGCCACGCTTCGGAAATGACGATGATGCGGCCGATTCCATTGCTCGGCGTGTTTTTGATAGCTGGCTCGGGGTTATCGATGGAAGAGCTTCTCCTAGGGGCGGAACCTATCACATCGACCTATTATCCACTACCTGCCATGTATATTTTGGCCTAAAGACCGGAGCAAGCGCCGATGGAAGGCACGCACATTCTCCAATATCCGACGGAGCATCTCCAGCACAGGGGGCCGACCGAAATGGCCCCACCGCGGTGATCAAGAGCCTAGTAAAAATAGATTCGGCAAAAACTGGTGGTTGTCTTCTAAACCAGCGCTTTCTTCCCAAGACGCTCGAAGGGGAAAAAGGTATCGATAACCTAGCAAATCTAATAAGAGCCTATTTCCGACTAGGTGGCCACCATATTCAGTTCAATGTCGTCGATACAATAACGCTGCGCGAGGCTCAAAAAAAGCCCGAAAACTATCGCAACCTACTCGTGCGTGTAGCTGGATATTCGGACTATTTCGTAGACCTAGATCGCAACCACCAGGAAGAAATAATAAGTCGGACAGCACAGGAGGCATTCTGAATATGCACAGATCTGTACTTCGTTCTTAATTCAGATAGTTAGAAGGTCATCAATAGGCAAGACTTTCAATACTCATCGAATACCCCAAAAACCAGCATAAGAGTCAAAGCAAGCGAATAATTTCATACATCAATATCCCGCCCGCTACAGCGACATTGAGCGAATCGCTACCAGCAGCCATTGGGATGCGGACCTGCGTATCTGCAAGAGCCAGGACTTCTATCGGAAGGCCATAGCCTTCGTTTCCCAATATAAGGATAACTGAATCGGAGCGATAGTTTAGTGCGGATGAATCCTCGCTAGTATGGCGCGAAAAAGCAAATCTCAGCGCTTCTGGATTTATGGCTTTTTCTGTCAATGCTGCTGCTATTATCTTCATACCCTCTCGATTAAGTGCTCCCAGGGTATCTAAATCTACACTCCATATTGGAATAGAAAAGACATTTCCCATGGATGCGCGGATAGTCTTTCGATAGTAAGGATTGGCGCAGCCTGGACCAAGAAGAACAGCCGCAGCACCAAGGCAAGCTGCCGTTCGGATAAGAGCGCCTAGATTCGAAGGATCAGTGACGTTCCAAAGGCAGAGATATAGCTGGCATCTCGAAGATTCTGCCATTCCTAATCTTCTAGAACTCGTCATTTCTGATCCTCTAGAACTTAAGTCCATCGGTTTTCTGGCTAATATCTCCTGGGAAATGCTCCTTAGGTCAAACGGCTTTATTTGTGGAATCTCCGCGACAGCTATCGCTCCTCGATGAAATCTAAAATCCACGAGATTGCAGACTGACTCATGGCTCATGATACGCATTGGGAAAATAATTTCCCCAATATTGCCGCCGCTGGCTACATCATCATCTTGGATTGGACAAGCAGAAGACTCTTTCGCTTTTTTGCGCCAATATTCTTCTTGCGCTTCGGTACAAACTAAGAAGCGCGGCACTACTCCCGATTCTAGAGCTTTTTCTATGACAATGCGTCCTTCGAGAACCATAAGTCCCTGAGTTGTGAGGTCTTTTTCTTTTATATTTGCAAGGAGGCTAAGATCAAGATCCTCGATGGGAATAGGTTTCTCTTCTGACATCCTTTGTCAAATCTCCTTTTTTCGACCTCCCTGCATACAGGGTTTGCAGCAATAAGGGAAAAAGGCCATCAGTCATGCTTGCGGCACTCGCCGCATATACCAATAGCATAAAAATAGTGCGAAGTTATCGAAAGTCCATTTTTAGCGCTCATC
>MWDY01000286.1 GCA_002070755.1 Spirochaetes bacterium ADurb.Bin110
TGCCCTCCGAGTTGAACGGGAAGCCCGTCGGACTGGCTTTGAGAATGCCCCTAGGCAGGTGATCATTGGTGATGGAGCGAAATGGATATGGGCGCTTGCGTATGAACTCTTTCCTCATGGCATTCAGATTGTGGATCTCTATCATGCACTAGAGACAGTCTCTACCGTTGCAAAAAAGATATTCGGAGAAGAGAGCGAACTGGGTGATCAAAAAGCCCAAAGCTGGCGAAAGCTTCTAGAAAGAGGAGCCATTGATGAGATCATCGGAGCACTCACTGCCTTTGAGGAAAAGCATCCTGAGGCTACTACTTGTATAAATTATCTTGAGACGAATCGAGAGCGAATGCGCTACCCGCTCTTTCGCCAGCTTGGCCTCTGCATCTCGAGCGGTGTTGAAGAAGCTTGCTGTAAAGTCGCCATAGGAACCAGGCTTAAGCGATCGGGGATGCATTGGACTGTCGAAGGTGCCAATGCCATTATTGCGTTGCGCTGCAACAGACTCAGCCGCCGTGATGAGGAGTATTGGGCTCGAAGAAATGCTGCTTAGCTACCTTTGCACAAAATTGTCGTGCACCCTTTAAGAAATGTTAAATCGTGCGCTAGCAGTAACATAAAATGTCCATTTATAAAGGCCAGCAAAAAGGGGAAAAGAAATTTCCACGGAACGCTGCTGCAATGGTTTTTACCAAAAATGCGAGTACCATGGTGTGCTAGAACATGTACTTTTAGATATTCCTTTTTTACCAAAGGAATACAGTGCGGAGCATGCACAACTGGATGCTGTAGAGCAGATTCAGTCCTAAGGACCACTGCCCAAATCGAGTACATACTACGCACTGGTACAACGCATCGCCACGCTGATTCGTGATTGTTATTCTAATCCGTGTACAGAGGGCAAAAGGGATCACAGAAATGTCTGCTTACACTGATGGAACGAACGGCCTGTCTAGAAGTGATACGCAAACTAACAAGCAGAACCGCACGTTCAGTTAGGCACTCCTTTGAATGGCTTGGATAGCAGTTGGGCAGTCGTCGCTTTCGAACGGTATTTCGTTTCATTCCACGAAAGATCCTTCAATCGCTGCATGCTGTTGCGCTGCTTTAAAGAAGTATTTGGACCAGACGATCAAACTATCAAACTTCCGGAGGAATGCTCATGAAAAAACTATCACAGAAACCTACCATTCAATTAAGTGGAAAATCTGCTTTACAGGAAACCTACCAAGAAATGCTGTTGAGCTATCTTTGTATAACTTTGTTACATACTCTATGCTGTTCTACTCTCAGTGAGTTTTCTGAAAAGTCTAAGAATATTGTGTAGATAGTCCCAAAAGCTCTGCATTCACAGTACTTCTCATCTCATCGTGCCGGCTCGAGCATGTACGAAAGCCCATATGAACCGTAACTCCTCGTAGTAACACCATTTCGTGTCGAGCCTTCATAGTGCGATTGCCCTTCGATGACATGGACAATGACCGGCCCGCTTTCTCCTGGCTTAAGGATTCCTGCATGCACCGCGGCGATCGAAATCGGAGAATCTGAAGTATAGATGTCGGTGCCCCAAATCGCGCGTTGGTCTACACTGCTCGTAACCCAGACGACATAGCTCTGGCCTGGCGCAACATTAGGAATATCTCGTACTACGCCTGGATCCGGAATCATCCATAAAATCCTGTCGTAAGATTGTGTGACAGGCTCAAGCGAATAGCTGAGGTCCCATTTTCCATAACTTTTTGATTCTATAGTAGAGCGAGTACTGCCCACATAACTCTGTTGGCCAGGGAGAATTTTCACTCTGACAATGCCAGTCTGGCCGATAGAAAGAATACCCGCATGGACCGCCGCAGCACCAAGATCGGAATCGCTGGTGTAGATGTCGGTTCCCCAGATTCGATCCGCTTTTTTCCCAACTACTTGCACATAGATCGTGGTGCCTGGCTGAATGGACTTGAGTTTACTGAACACATCAGCATTATTGAAGACGTAAAGATTGCGGCTTGTTGCGTAAGGCTGTTGCGTAGGCGGGGTGGATGGCGTCGGCGTTGGCGTTTGTACGGGCATACTAGGCGCAGTAGGCTGTGGGCCTGGCGCTAGTGGTACAGGTTGTGCCACCGGTGGCGCACTGGGCGTCATTTGTGCAAGGCTACCAGGACCTTGGGCAAGCGCAATGAACTTGAAAGATAGACTAAAGCTTCTCCATGAGTTGCTTTGTACGCCATTTCTAAAGGAGCCGGTATAAGAAGGAAGACCATCACAAATGACCACTGCGACAATCCCTGTTTGACCATTGGCTAAAACTCCGGCATGGACCGCAGCTGTGGCAACATTGGAATCGAGAGTATAGATATCGGTCCCCCAAAGCGATGAAGCGCCGCTTACATCGCCTTTAATCGAAAGGAATAACACTGATCCAGGCTGAAGACCTGCAATTCCACGAAGATTCAGCGAAGACTGGCCAAACGCCGGCATAAGAGCAAAAACGCCCATGATCAAAAGAAAGAGCAAACACAAACATTCAAGGTTTTGTTTTCTGCACATAAATTACCTCCTTTCAGACCGCCTGGAACGCTTTCAGGCCGTTCAGCACAAATAATGCAAGGTAGCAAGAACCTATCAATAGTCCCATGATGGTAAACACTGAATTTTAGAATACATCGGCTTTCCTTAAAAAGCAAATTAATCGAAAAGAGAATTAAAAAAAATAATGGCTTAATTTAACGGCTTAGTGCGCCGCGGAAGCGGCAAGGAGTTGTGAATGCAAGAGTCATACGGGGAAGGAGTAGCGAACCACCCTGGCTCTGGGTCATGCACCGATACTCGTGAGGGTATAGGTGAAGCGTTGACAAGGGTACACACAGGCCAGCCATTGAGCTGCGAAAGAAATACGGCCCGAATGTTGACACTGTTAAGCGAAGTGGAAGACAACACTATGTCATGCGATAAACGCGAGTGTGACATAGATTCGGCGCAGTCGGAGACCCTGAGCATGTGTGGAAACTCCTTGCACGTGAAACGGGAGGTCTCATCGATGCCCACGTCGCAAGACAGAGTGGACTGCTATGGGAAGAGTAGTACTCATGAGCCAGAGATAGACGTCGGTGAGAAGTCGGACGGGTACATAGTACCGAAGAAACTAGCGAACAAAGCAGGGTGTGGGGCCCTTGCTGCGGAGCGAGTGCATGAAGGTCGTTATCGGCCGCAGCCTGCGCGCAGGGTTTACATACCCAAAGCAAATGTAGGCACAAGGCCATTAGGCATTGTGACGCTCGAAGACAAGATTGTGCAGTATTATGGTATAGCTCAGATACTGTTGGCGATTTATGAACAAGACTTTCTTGGGTTCTCGTATGGGTTTCGACCAGGCAAGAGTCAGCATGATGCGCTAGATGCCCTTCATGTGGCATTGATGCATAAGGTGAACTGGGTGCTCGACGCAGACATCAAAGGCTTCTTTGATACGATCAACCATGAATGGATGATGCGCTTTGTTGAGCACAGGGTAGGCGATCCTCGAGTACTCATGCTCATCTACCGATGGCTCAAGGCGGGAGTAGTAGAGGATGGCAGAAGGTTTCCAGCGAAGGAAGGTACGCCCAAGAGGGCAATGATATCACCGCTTCTTGCAAATATCTACCTACATTATGTACTGGACCTATGGATACAGAAATAGCGGAAGACGAAGGCGAGAGGAGAGGTATATATCGTGCGCTATGCTGACGATTTCATCATGGGGTTTCAGGAAGAAGAGGATGCGAAAGCATTCCGAATTGAGCTGGAAGCACGATTGAGGCAGTTTGGGCTACGCCTAAGCGAAGAGAAGACAAGGCTCATAGAGTTTGGTCGCTATGCTAGCCAGCGGAGGAAGCGACGAGGAGAGCTTAAGCCAGAGACATTTACCTTTCTTGGCTTTACGCACTATTGTGGGAAGAACCGTACGACTGGGAATTTCATGGTATGGCGTAAGACAGATCGTAAGCGATTTCGGCAAAGGCTCCAGGCAATAAAAGAGGGGCTTAGAGAGCGATTCCATGAGAAGCTCAACGTTGTTGGTCAATGGCTTAGGAATGTGATGACTGGCTACATGCAGTATCTTGCGATCCCTGGCAATAGTAACTCCCTATCAGCGTTTCGCTACCAGGTTGCACATCTTTGGCATAAGGTGCTACGGCGCCGGAGTCAGAGGCATTCCCTCATCTGGGAGCGCTTTAGTCCAATCTGTGATCGATGGTTACCCAAGGTAAGGATTCTTCATCCATGGCCTGAAGAGCGTTTATACGCAACACACCCAAGTTAAGAGCCGTATGCAGTAATGCTGCACGTACGGATCTGTGCGGGGGGCGCTGGGCAACCAGCGTCCCTACCGCGACCTGAGAGTCCATTTAACCTAGAGTACCAAAATAAATGCAAAAACACACTTTTTCCAAGTCTTATGAAAAAAGCAAATACTATACGCCAATATTATTGCAATCCATTTCGCTGAAAATGGCTACTATGCATTTTCATTGACTTAAGCATACCAGCCATATAAAATGCGCTGTTATGTCCGCCATCTCGCAATTCCCAGACAACATTTGCGTGACGAGACTCAAGATATTTCGCAGTCGCCTCAGTATCCTTGTAGTTTACCATGCCATCCTGGTAACCACAGTCTAGATAGAAGTCAAACTCTAAGAGCTTTTCATCAGTTACAGCCGCAATCTGATCTATTGCATCCTGTAATGCTCCCATGTGACTTGCGAAAGATGTATAAATATCAGTATGAGTCATGCCGATCCTGAATACTCCACCGCCTCCCATCGAAATGCCGGATAATCCCCGGAAATGGGGATCTCGGATCACCCGAAATGTGCTTTCGACCTGTCCAAGAATATCTACTGTAATATGGCTTGCCCATGGACCTTGACTATCGTTTGGACCACCATCGGTATCTCGATATCCTGAGCTCTTTCCTGAGTCCGGCATAATAATTATCATTTCAATGATCTCTCCATTTTTAATCCACTCGTCCATACGATCATTGATATGGTCGACATCTATAAAAGATCGCCCTGTACTGTTAATTCCATGTAGTAGGTAAACAGTTGGATAATATCTGTTTGGAGATTCATAATATGAAGGAGGAAGGTAGACGCTATATGATAACTTCTTTCCATTCATTTTTGGCAGAGTTGAAGTATAGGGAACCGTATAGCAGCGGCTCCAATTTCCTTTCTCATAAATTTTGTCTCCTTTCGTTTCAAAGTAAACGATATAACCCTTTTCATCAAAAAGGGTTGTTCTCGTACCGTTTTTTATGCCTATGATTTGTCTGTCCGCTGAATAGCAGGGGGCGCCGTCTTTTATGTAGAAGCCTCCCTCGGCATCAACGATTTCAATGCTGTCATAAGTAGTGGAATATTTTTCCATTTTTGCAATTAACCCTGCCTTGTCGAGTTCATTCTGGTGGTAGTTATCTGAAATAGTCGAAGCATATCTGTTCAAATCCTTCTGAGCAATAGCCTCTTGTTGTTCATGTATAAATGATTCGAATATAGAGCTCTCCGAAAGCTTTTCGATCGGGAGGCCTTTAATCCAGCGCGCAGCTTTCTTTGTTGCAGCAAGATCCATCTTCCTATCGTAAAAGCCACCAAAACTATTATTATTGTAAATTCTAATGCATATTTGATTTGGCCCTTCGTGGAAGATTGAAGAATCAAGCTTATATTCTCGAGGAACTTCCCAGTAGGACTTTTCAAACTGGAAATCTCCATCTGGAATGAACCCTCCAAGCTCAGGTACATTCGCGGCTGGTGCGGGTTTACCGTCTTTCGTCTTGAAGCCACTTGCTGCAACTGGTATACCATTCACGTATACAACATCTATATCATCGATAATTCCGAGGATTAGTGTCATCGAACTTTCTTTGATGAACCCCTTTGGTAAATTTATTTCTTTACACCACCAAGACTCCGACCACTTAGGAAATAAATCGTAATCCGTAAGCGTTGTGCGATCATCCTTATTCCCTATATTTGTTCCTCTATTCATTTGTAGCAAGCCACCTGTTGAATAGTCATTACTTGGCCCCTGCACAATTTCCCAGCTTGCGAAATCCGCTGCTTCTGGGACCTTTGCTGCACCTATATCTTCCCAGGTTACCCGACATCCTCCATTTGCAAAATATTGGAACATTCTTTCATATTTTCGGTATACCTTAAAATGCCAATCTCCTCGTAGATCAATTATCTGATCTGATAGAGATGAAGGGGGCGCATCTATTTGACTAAATGCACTTCCTAAGATTAGGAAACAGAAGCCGAAAATTGATATCCATAATCTTTTCATAGCTTTCCTCCTTGCAACAGCAAGATATTATTTTCTTTCATTAAGAAAATATAATACCATAGCATTTTTATATTAGCAAGAAGAAAATTTGTATTCATTCAGGGTAAAACACTCATAGCTCATTAATTATCTGAGCCAAACTCCGTCTATACTTTATAGAGCCTTTTGAGCGTAGGAGATTTTTCTCGCTATAACAGCTACCAAAAGCAAATCGATAGGCAACCATTTCCCAGCCTTTTAGAGTACAGTCGCTCTTTTATTGCGCATAATTTAGAAATAGAGCTTTTTCAATTCTCGCTTTAATTTAACCATCATGGAATGCTGCAAATAAATCATTCTTGCAGAGCGAGCTAATTCGCATTTTAAGCATCTGTTCTTTCAATGCAAAATTTTGCTCCACTCTACTAAAAAGTTATTTTTTTCTGCTAATTTATATAGCACAGCATTTATGCTTTTAGCATCCTTAATTATTATATGAAGTTCTTTCAAAAGTCATTAAGTGAAGTATTTTTCTAATGCAAAGCGGGGACTAACCTTGTATAATGGAATCAATAAAGGAAACCAAAGATAGAAGGAAGGAGTCCCCGCAATAAAAAGTATAACAGAAGTCCTTGGCTCATTGAAATTGCTACTACCCTTAGATTTCGACCTTCAAGAGGTATTTGAGTCCTGTCTTACTAGAGAACACAAAGGCTTTATTTCTCTATTGCGGGTGATTGAACCATTTGTGTAAAGCTTCCCTGAAGATAATCAGCACATGGGAAGGCCTTCCTATAGTGTTCTTCCCTTTCTCCGTGCAGCTTTAACGAAGCTGTATTTCAAGATAGTCGCCACAAGCGATCTACGGCTATGACTATTAAGTGATGCGAATCTACGTCAGATCTGTGGCTTTGAGAATATCCCTAGTGCAGCAAGTTTCTCTAGGTATATGAGCTACTTAGCGGACAATGCTTCTCTTGAAGAGAGCCTAGGGGAAATGGTGAAGGACTACTATGAAGGGAAACTAGTAAACAATGTTGCTAGGGATTCGACAGCAATAAGTGCCATAGAAAAACCAGTCAATAAGAAAAGAGAAGTAAAGCCACTAAAGCACCATAAGAGAGGTAGACCAAAGAAAGGACA
>MWDY01000287.1 GCA_002070755.1 Spirochaetes bacterium ADurb.Bin110
TGGCAAAGTAATCTAAACTGAATGTTTGTGAAGAAAAGCTATGACCACAGCTCTTACAGCGATAACGAGGTACATTTCCAAAACATTTGGTGGAATAGAAGCCTAGACTGACATACCAGCGGCCTTGGGGAGCTGCCTTATGATTTGGACACTCAGGATTTGGGCAGAAAGAAAAAGAATGCATGCTTACCTCCGTACATTCTCTTTATCGCCCTCCTCCCTATATTTTGCTTCAACTTCTTATACAAGGTTCGTAGCAGTAATGAAGAATTCTCTCGAGGATGACATTTCTGGACAAGAAGAGCGCCTAGAACAAGCGCCCTAGGATGACCCATCTCAAAAAAAGGGCGCCCGCAGTAGGCGCCCTAAACTATATTAACTATGCAGAAGAACTCATTGCCAGCCAGGCTTAAATATGGCTCGGCTTCTCCTATTTTTGCCTCTTATTTCCACTTCGATAGATCGAGTTCTTTTTCGGTCTTGCAGACAATCGATGTTCCAACAAGGTCTCCCGTCACATTCAAGCAGGTACGGCCCATATCGAGCAATGCATCGATACCCAGGATCATCGCATATGCAGCAGCGACAGCTGAGCCAGTTTCTACTTTGAGCCCTATGCTTTCTAGTACCATGAGCAGCATGATGGCTCCAGCGCCAGGTACTCCTGCAGTTCCGATACTTGCTAATGTACCTGTAATTACTACAGTGAGCATCTGATTGAAGGAGAGCGGTTGATTCGTTGCATAACCAATAAACATAGCACAGACGCCCAAGTATATCGCCGTGCCATCCATGTTGATGGTCGCTCCGAGTGGCAAAGTAAAAGCGCTTATGGACCGCGGAATTCCCAGGTTTTCTTCACCGCAGCGCATTGTCACTGGCAGAGTGCCATTGGATGAACGGGTCACAAACGCAGTAACCATCGCCTCGTTGGCCCCTTTTAGAAATTTCCTAAAACTGAGCTTATACAATGTCAAAAGCCCACCATAGACAATCACAACATGCGCCGCAAGACCAACATACTCAGAGAGGGTAACCATGAGCAAAGGTCCTATGGCCTTTGCTCCCTGCTGAGCAAATACATGCGAAATTAGGAAGAATACACCGATAGGCGCGTATTGCATTATGCCGCCAACGACCTTGTACATAGTTTCAGCTGCTGCATTGACGACATTTAGCAGCGTTTCGCCTGATTTTGCCAGCGATTGATCTTTCGAATCCTTGATGTAGGAGATACCAATACCAAATACCACTGCGAAGAAGATAATAGGCAGCACATCCCCTTTCATAAGAGACTCGAATGGATTGGTGGGAACAATGTTGAGCAGTGTCTGGACAATGGTGGGAGGAGCCGCTTGAGATCCCTTTGCTGCTGCTTCTCCTACAATATTGAACCCTATCCCAGGTTTAAAGATATTGGCTGATATCAACCCGACTATCACCGCAAAAGCGCTAGTGAGAAGATAATAGACCATGATTTTCACGCCTACCCTTCCAAGTCTAGAAGGTGCGATACTCGCTGCTCCTGCAATAAGCGAAAATAGAATTACAGGCATGACAATCATCTTGAGTAGCCTGATAAACAGGTCACCAAAGAATTTCGTATTGTCGACATAGGGTTTTACTGAGGAAGGGAAGAACCCCAGAATGATGCCGACAATAGCACCCAACACTAGGCCGATCAGTATCCGCGTTAGTAGATTGGACTTAAAGTACCAATCCATAGCGCCCTTCTTTTTTTGTTCAGCCATGCAGACCTCCTTGCTTTAAGAGTCCATATAAAGCTATATGATTATGAATCCGAATTTGCAAGAGCGCAAGAAGAAAATAATTTTGCGAGATGAAAACATCCTTATTTACATAGATTGGAGTCTTATATACCATAATAACGCTATGAAAAAGGGAACTATTGGTATTTTAGGTGGAATGGGGCCAGAAGCGACCGCGGCTTTCTTTTCGATGCTGGTTAGGTTCGATAATGCAACTTCCGATCAAGACCATCTTCATATAATTGTGGATTCGGATCCTTCTATCCCCGATAGGACAAGATATCTTCTTGAGAGCGGCCCTAATCCTCTGCCAGCCATGCTTGGTTCTGCCCGAAGATTGATTGCTGCTGGCGCCGATATAGCCGGCATGCCTTGTATGACGGCTCATGCGCTTCTAGATCAGCTCCGCCACAATTGCACTTTGCATATTCTTTCTGCCTTTGAAGAGACCAGCATAGCCCTTAAAGAAATCTCTCCTCCTATTAGGAATCTTGGCATCCTTGCCACGAGGGGCACACGTCAAGCGATGCTTTTCGAAACAGCTTTTCCTGATAAGAACATAGTATGGCCTGATGAAGCTCTACACCAATCCCTGGTTATGGAGGCGATCTATGGTTCGAAAGGCATAAAGGCAGGCAATCTCGGCAATGAACCAAAGCATCTTTTATTAGAGGCAGTCCATATTCTTCAGAATCAAGGAGCCGAAGCTATTGTCGCAGGTTGCACGGAAGTGCCCCTTGTTCTCTCTCAAAAAGACATCGATATGCCATTCATAGATCCTATGTATCATCTAGCGCGTGCGCTGGTATCTACCGCCCGCAAAGAAACATTTGAACGATAATAAGGTCTAATATCATTATATTTGAATGATAGAAAACGATCTGGACTCCAACTCCAGTTTACTTATGCCTTTTTTTCTCCTATATTTGAGTCATAATGTTGTTTCGAGACCGCTGCGATGGAATACGTGTTACTGGCCAACATGCCCTCAATGCGCTAATGCCATACATGATGCGTGGCCGCAATGAATCTGCTGTCTATTATGAGAAGGAAATAAACATCGAAAATGCTCTTGCCTACCTTAAGACAATTAAGACAAGCCAGACATCAAAGAAAGACCAAGATCGCTTTACACTTTTTGGACTTATTATGACGGTAGCATTAAGGACAATCGCTCTCTACCCACAGCTCAATCGCTTTATCCATAGACGAGTGCTCTATCAGCGAAAACACATATGCTTTTCCTATATTGTCAAGCAAGAATTTACCATCGATGCTCCTGAAGTAAATGCCAAGATTTATCTGGATCCAGAGGATTCATTCTCGAGCATTAATGCAAGGGTGAGCGACGCAATTCTAGAAGCGCGTATCCATGGAGAAGGCGAAGGCGAACGCTTCGCAGACATCTTTCATAAAATTCCAGGTGGCAAAGCAGTGCTGATGACAGTCTATAGACTTCTTGACAGAATCAACCTTGCGCCTTGGAGTCTTCTGCGGATGGATCCTCTCTATACAAGCATCTATTTTGCAAACTTAGGTTCACTCGGCCTTGATGCTCCTTACCATCACCTATATGAGTGGGGAACCGCAAGCATATTTGTAGCAATAGGCAAGGCTTTTTCAAAAGAGCTATGGCATGGAGGAACGCGAACTAGGCAGCGCTATATAGATATAAAAATAACGCTCGACGAGCGCATTGCAGATGGCTTTATTTTTGCTCAAGCTGCATCGACATTCCAACGCCTGATTTCAAGGCCTGAGTTGTTGGACTTATCTCTTGAGGATCTCAGGAAAGCCTTAGCTTAGGCTCGGCCAAAGCATTTATTGCATCCTCTCTAGCTCGCTTTCTCTGATGAATCTGTCTTTGGGATTTCTTTGGTTCCTTCTTTGGAGCTTTCAGAAGAGCTGGAGTTTTCGGAAAAAGACGAGGTCCTCTCAGGGCCTGTAGCTGCGGACTGGCTTTTCTTGGAGTCGGTAATATAAAAGCCTGGGCCTTTGAATATAATACCGCTGCCCCCAAAGATTAGCCTTTTTACAGCTCCTCCGCATAGAGGGCAGGTTTTGAGAGGATCGTCATTGATAGATTGAAATGCTTCGAATGTATAGCCGCATTTCCTGCACTCATATTCATATGTAGGCATAGTTCTCACCTCTAAGAGAAAAATCAGTTTAATTTTCAGTAAAAATATCAATAATGGACATAAAGGTAAAGAGTATCTAAGCAACAAGGAACCTTGTCAAACGAAGTTTCAAAATAGCAAAGACCATTGATTGCCCTTAGATTACCCCAAGCCGCTTTCCAACTTTCTTGAATGCCTCGACAGCTTCAATTATCTGCTCTTGAGTATGAGCCGCCGATATCTGAACGCGGATTCGTGCTTTGCCTTTTGGTACAACAGGGAAGGAAAAGCCTATCACATAAATGCCTTCGGATAGAAGTTCATCGGCCATTCTATGAGCAAGTTTTTCGTCGTATAGCATTACAGGGCAGATCGGATGTTCGCCTTCTCTTATATCGAAACCCGCTTCTGCCATAAGGCTGCGAAAAAGCTTAGTGTTCGAGTCGAGCCTATCTCTAAGCTCGGAAGAGCGAGTGATAAGCTCGAGTGCTTGCAGAGTGCCACCTACAATGGCTGGTGCAAGGGTGTTCGAGAAAAGATATGGACGCCCTTTCTGTCGCATATACTCGACGATTTCCTTACAGGAAGCGATAACTCCACCCGAGGCTCCTCCGAGAGCTTTCCCAAAGGTCGTAGTTATGATATCTACCCTACCGCCGACTCCACAGTGTTCCCAGGTTCCGCGTCCAGCTGCTCCCATGAAACCAGTTGCATGCGAATCGTCGACCATCACAAGCGCACCATATTTTTCTGCCAAATCGCAAATTGCGTTCAGATTGGCAATGTCGCCATCCATGGAAAACACACCATCGGTTGCGATCATTATCCTGTGGCTACCTTGAGCTTCCTTAAGACAGCGTTCGAGTCCTTTTAGCGGCTTCCCTGTTTCAGGATCTTTTTCTTCGATATCCCTCATATCGGCATGCTTGTATATCCAGCGCTTTGCCTTACATAGACGTACTCCATCGATTATCGATGCATGATTCAGGCTATCGGTTATGATCGCCGATTCTTCATCGAGAAGAGGCTCAAAGACGGCTCCATTCGCATCGAAGCAAGACGAAAAAAGAATAGCATCTTCCATTCCAAGAAAATCTGCTATTCGTCGCTCGAGCTCCTTGTGTTGCGCTTGCGTCCCACATATGAAACGCACAGAAGAAAGGCCATAGCCAAATTCTTCCATAGCCCTCACAGCAGCCTTGCGGATACTTGTGTCATTTGCAAGACCCAGATAATTATTCGCGCAAAAATTAAGCACTTCTGCACCGTCTGAAACGCGAATAGTTGCTCCCTGCGGAGTAACTATAACGCGTTCATCTTTGTAGGTACCTTCGGCTTGAAGCCCTTCGAGATCCTTCGCAAGTTCATCTCTTATTCTTCCGTACATAATGACACCTCGAATTCTGTCCTCTTGTGTTCATTTTTTATGGTAGAAACCAAGGAAGCTACCGACAAGGCCTCCTATAATATGAGAAAACTGAGAAATATTGTCCTGTTTTGTAAGAGCATCCCAGATCTGGCCCCCTAAATATATGATCATGATAAGAATAAAGGTAAGCGGCACTTCTCCTTTTGAGAAATTCGTGATAGACGAAAGCACGATCATCATGAAAACCACACCAGAAGCGCCAAGAAGCACTACATTCGGGAAAAGAAAGGCATTCGAAAGCCCTGTGACAAGCGCCGTGATGAGTATGCTTATGAGCAAAAAACCCGAACCGTATGTGCTCTCAAGAATAGGTCCCAGAAGCAGGATCATCGTGAAGTTGCTAATAAAGTGCTGAATGTTTGCATGCCCAAGCACATGAGTGAAGAGTTTGACATAATCCATGAATACATTGGTTCTAAAAGGCGTCGGTGTTGAAAATAGATTAGGGATTATCGCAGGCATAATAGTCTGGCTTAGTATGAGCACCATAGCCGCACATAATGTAAATGTAAGCGTAACCGGCGCATTATAGCGAACACGCATGCTAAATCCTCCAGATGAACCAAAAAACAAGGAGCCGACTTCGAGCCGGTCAATTTTTGATACTATTCGATACTATCACAGATCGAGAAAAAGCGACACAGGACAATGATCGGATCCCATTACTTCGGCGTGTATATCTGCTGCAAGCAGAGTTGGCGAAAACTCCTTATCGACGCAGTGGTAATCCAGGCGCCACCCGATATTCTTTTCTCTGGCCTTTGGGGAGCGATAACTCCACCATGTATATCTCCCTGGCTCCTTGCAGAACAATCGGAATGTATCGATATAGCCTCCAGAGGTAAACTTGTCCATCCAAGCGCGCTCTTCGGGTAAATATCCGGCATTGCCTTCGTTTTGCTCAGGACGGGCTAGATCGATAGGCTTATGGGCTATGTTATAATCCCCCGCTACTATCACATGTTTGCCTTTTGAACGTTCGAAGTTGCAGAAATCGAGGATTGCATCGCAAAAACGGAGTTTATAGTCGAGTCGCATTCCTGCTTCCTGGCTATTGGGGAAATAAGCACTCATTATGAGAAATCCACCATAATCGGCGATGACAGTCCTGCCCTCGATATCGAATTCGGAAATACCCAGCTTAGTCACCGAAACCGGCTCGCGAAGCACATAGATGCCTGTTCCAGAATAGCCTTTCCTCTCGGAAAAAGCCCAGAAACTACTATATCGCTTTCCATTGAATGCTATGGGGTGGCGAAGCTCATCGGTCAGTTGAGACTCCTGTAATTTTATCTCTTGGACACAGATAAAATCCGCAGCAGTGGTTTCGACCCAATCTAGAAAGCCTTTTTCAGCGCAGGCGCGAAGGCCATTTACATTCCACGAATAGCTCTTAATCATCGAGATTATCCCTCAGTTGCCTTCTGCATTGTATGCAGTATTGGCCGCAAGGCTGACTCCATATGAACTTCGCTCTCCATTGATATTTTGCGCACATTTGCGATTTATCTTCTTCAAGGTTTCATTATAGTGTCGATAAGTTTTTTCAGCTCGAGGTCTATATCGCCTTTCTCTTCTATGCAGCTCATGTCGATCTGAAAAACTCCGTCGCGGAAAACAATGGGTCCTCGCTCGGGCGGTAATAGAATCTCTTCATCCTCTTCTTGAAGCTTCGCTAGCGCACGCACGTAGCCGTCTTTTTCCTCATTTTTTGAATGGCCGTAGATATCCTCTGCAGGCATAGATCGCCAGCGAGGCTGCACATAACGGGTTATACCCAAGTTTATGCCAATGTCTTGTTCAGTTTTGGAATCCATGGGAACTTATAGGATATACCCGGAGCCTCAAGATCCGCAACTACCTATTAGGGTATCGAAGCCTTGATTGAGATCTATGATAAGAGCAGGACTATGCTTGTCAAATATTCGTAACAATCGAATAGACATGCTATACTCGCTATGTGAGCAAAAAACAATCCGCGATCTTAGAGGTGGCTACACGGTTTTCGACAGAAGTACAGAATGAACTTAGGTCTGCGATTCTCGCCATGGAAGGCAGAGAAATATTTGCAGTAGGCACGCTCGATTCTAAAGGTCTTGTAAAGAATATCGATATTTTGGCTCGAGGAACTGAAGGTGCTGTACCCGCACCTTTCCAAAACCGTTCAAAAGCACAGGTGATTATACATAACCACCCTTCTGGTATACTTTTCCCTTCGGACGCAGATATCGCTGTAGCCGCCGAAGCAAGCGCAGAAGGCATTGGTAGCTATATTGTCGATAATGAAGTTGCGCATGTACTCGTTGTCGCTGAACCAGTCAAACCCAAGACAATTCGTCCTTTAGATGCCGACCAAATCGCAGCCGTGCTCGACTCCTCTGGAAAGCTATCCCGTATCATGCCCGAATTCGAGCCACGGCTCTCACAGGTGGAAATGGCTCACGATGTGGCGGAGATCATCTCGGATGGAGGGATTCTTGTCGCCGAGGCGGGTACAGGTGTAGGAAAATCCTTTGCCTATCTTGTACCGGCTCTAGCTTGGGCTATCGGGAATAGCGAACATGTTGTGGTTTCCACTGCTACCATCAATCTCCAACAGCAAATATATAAGAAGGATTTCCCTCTTGTGAGCTCCTTGTTCAAGAAGCCTGTAAAAGCAGTCGTTGTAAAAGGACGAGGGAATTATCTGTGCAAGCGTAGACTCTATGAGGCCATCGAGGAAGATGCTCTTTTTTCCGACTCTTCGATGAAACTCAGAGAAATCCTCGAGTGGGACAACGGTGGAGGAAGCGGCGATAAGTCAGACCTCGCTCTAGCAGATGATGATCCTATATGGAGTCGCGTTTGTTCAGAAAGCGATTATTGTCTGTCCTCGCATTGCCCCTATCATGAAAAATGCCATGTAATCCATGTAAGGCTAGAAGCGGCGAGCGCACAGCTCATCATAGCTAATCATCATGTCTTGCTTGCTGACTTGGAAGCAAAACGAACTCGAGAAGGAACCATCAATACGGTTTTGCCTTCATATCAAGCACTTATTATAGATGAAGCGCACGCGCTCGAAGCAAGTGCAACAAGTCTCTTTTCTGAGACTTTTTCAAAGAGGTCCATCCAAAGGCTGCTCTCTAGGCTTTCAAGACGCAAGAAACGCCTTCAGGTGGGGGTATTGGCCTCACTCTCGAAATTGCCCGATATTCCTTCAATGCTGATTGACACTGCTAGTCTTCAAATCGAAAAAACCGAATCATCGGCCGATTCTTTCAACACTGTAGCCTCCACTTTCTTTTCGGAAAAAGAATCTAGCATTCTTGTAAAGAATTTATCTGGCATTAATCGCACTATGCTTCTATCGGCTCTGCAGAACCTCGAGAAAGATATCGCCTTTCTGGTTACTCGCCTTGGCGAGATCTCTGAGGCTATCGCTTTAGAACTGGAAGAAGAAGAAAGCGTGATGGAACTCAGAATTACACTTCGATCCTTGGAAGAAATAGCCGCCCTATTAGCTCGATTTATTACTCCAGAATCTGAGCCTGGTTCCATATTTTGGCTTCAAGTCGATAATAAGAATCCAAAGGAAGCTATGGTGATATGCAGCGCTACTCCTCTAGAGGTGGCTCCCCTACTTTCAGAACGACTTTTCAGCAAGATTCGCTGCTGCATTTGCACAAGCGCAACTCTTACGATCAACGGCTCCTTTCAATGGTGGCGGAGCCGAGTAGGATTATTGGCAACTGGAATATCAGGAGATAGATCATCGGGAGTTGAACTATCGGCTAAGGACTTGAAGCATCGACAATCCAGCCCGCCATTAGAAGAAGACTTTACACAAAACCTCAAGATTATGCAGAGAAACTATCCTTCGCCATTTCCCTATTCTAGGAATGCGATGCTCGCTATAGACACCGAAGCTCCTTCGCCAGATAGCGCTGAATTCCAGACTTACCTAAACAGCGCGGTCGCGAAACTGCTCAAGGCTTCACGTGGGCGCGCACTGGTGCTTTTTACAAGTCACAAGGCACTTCGCGACACATATGATGCTGTCTCTCCCCTATTGGAAAAAGAAGGCATATTAGCCCTTCGACAGGGGCAGAAAGATAGATATTCCTTGCTTCGAACCTTTGTCAATGACATTTCCAGCGTCCTTTTTGCGACAGAGTCCTTCTGGGAAGGTGTGGATGCGCCTGGAGAGACTCTTTCGCTAGTCATTATCACTAAACTTCCATTCCGCGTGCCAACAGACCCCATTCAATCGTCGAGAGCTGCCGCCATCGATGCTCGCGGCGGAAATTCCTTTGTGGAGATGAGTATCCCCGAGGCTGTAATTCTCTTTAAGCAAGGTTTTGGACGACTTATCCGCCACTCGCAGGATCGTGGGGTTGTTGCAGTCCTCGATGTTCGCATCTTGAAAAAGGCCTATGGAAGTCTTTTTATATCTAGCCTTCCTAGATGTAGACTCGGGATGGGGGCTCTGGACTCTGTCTGTCGCGATGTGGCAGAATTCCTTGATAATGAAAGGTAATTTATTCTATGAACGAAGTAAACAATACGATAGATGCAGAAAGGCGACGTTTCCCCTGCATTGGCCTGCTAAAGAATTCAGCCCAACAATACGAATGGGGCGATACTCAAGGGATTATACCCTTTGTGGAAGCAGAGCCAGGACCTGGCTATCCTATTGGAGAGGTTTGGATGGGGAGTCACGAAAGAGCTCCATCTAAGGTTATTTTCGATGATTCGGAATTTGCCCTCAATACGCTGATAAAACAAGATCCTGCTCACTGGCTTGGAGATAATATTTACGTAAAGTATGATGATTTGCCTTTTCTCTTCAAGGTGCTTGCGGCTGCTTCTCCTCTTTCCCTTCAAGTTCACCCAAACCTTGAACAGGCAAAGATAGGATTTGAAAGAGAGGAAACAGCTGGCATTAACCGATTGGCTCCAAATCGGACATTTAAAGACCCACACCATAAACCAGAGCTGGCTGTAGCACTGACATCATTTCAAGCCATGGCAGGATTCCGCCCAATAGAGGAAATATGCTCTCTTTTGGGCCATTCGCTCTGCGAGTCTCTCGATTTTAAAGGAAAGGATAGAAGTGAGCTCCGCAACCTTACAAAGCAACTCTTTTGCATAAGGGGTAAGGAATATCTAGCTTTCGAGACTGAATTGAATGCTCGAGCCAAACAACTAATGCATTCAGAACAAAAGACAGCTCAAGATGCTGCATATTGGGTATTAGAGCTGCAATCGCGTTATCCAGGCGATCCAGGGCAGTTTGCTCCTCTTCTTCTCGATTTGCTGGAGCTTGAACCTGGCCAGGGTTTATTTGTGCCTGCTGGTGTCATTCACTCTTATCTAAAAGGCAGTGTCCTTGAGATAATGGCCTGTTCAGACAATGTCATAAGGGCAGGCCTCACTATAAAGCATATCGATGTCGATCTTCTATGTAGCATCGTCGAGCTAGAGACGAAGCCTGTTTTACTCCTTCCCAAATATAAGCGATTCGACTGGGGAACTCTTGGCATCTACAGGACTCCGGCAAAAGAGTTCCGCCTCGAATCTATCGAAGTAAACTCCAGCGCATCCTATTCTCCGATAACCATTACGTGCAAGGGGCCAAAGATCCTTCTATGTACCGAAGGAAGCTTTCGACTTCATACTAGAGAACAACTCGAATTGGCAGCTCGTAAATCATGCTTTATCGCGGGATCCTGCGAACAGATCGAACTGAAAGGACAAGGCAAACTCTGGCTTGCTGCTGTTGGCGAGATGGATACATGAGTGCAGCTTCGCAAAAAGAACCATTGAACTCGCCCTCCAACTCCAGGGCTTATGAGTCCGATTCTATACTAACTATCTGGGTGGATGCCGATTCGCTCCCAAAAGATATCAGGCCAATGCTGATAAGAAGAGCTAAAGCAAAGAGAACTTACGATGGTATTGCGATCCTGGTGCGCTTTGTGGCAAGCCGAAACCTTCCAGAAATTCCTGAGGAGTATCTCATCCTTGTCGAGCCTAGCGAAGGAGCTGCCGATCTCTACATTGAAGCTCATGCAGAACAAAATGACATAGCCATAACCCGCGATATCCTTCTCGCAGAGCGCCTCCTAGCACGTTCTGTTCATCCCATTAATGATCGCGGTGATATTTTTACCGCGGAGAATATGGGCGAGCGGCGCTCTCTCAGAGATGCAATGGCGTTTATGCGAGATTCGGGAATTGCTCCTCCTAGCCCCAAAGGCAATTTACGAAAACCATCTGATACAAAGAGCTTTGCAGATGCTCTCGAAAAGCTCATAGTCCAAGTTGTGAGACAAAAAAGCTGCACCAAGAAAATCGACTGATGCGCTAAAACTCAGAAGTCTCTGGAGTCGATGATTTTTCTGTTTTCATTTGATTCATAGTCTCTTGTAAAGTATCAACCTGCAGAGCGGGTTCCACAGTCTCTGTTGGGGATGGCGCTGAAGATGTATCCTCGGGTACTCCTTCAGCATTCGGAGAGATGCCCTGTTCTGCAGTAATATCTTCCTCAGTATCGGATAGCTCCGATATGTCGGCGGATGGCTCTATTCCGGATGGCGGCGGTGTCTCTATGGAGACAACTGCCGCAGGCACGGCAGCCACATATCGCGCAACAAGATAAGCGTAACGTTGCCTCAAAATCAATGAGCGATAGAGGGTATCGGGTGTGTATTTTATGGGAGAAGAAAGAATTGCTATGAGGCGAGCTGCCTGATCTCGATTGATACTCGCCACACCTTTGCCATAATAGATCCGAGAAGCACGCTCGATTCCAAAGATCCCTTTGCCCCATTCTGCATAACCAAAATATAGTTCGAGAATGCGATCTTTGGAGAGGATGAGTTCGAGCTCTAGCGCTGTTATGGCTTCGAAATACTTGCGGACATAGCTCTTAGTAGGCAAAAGAAAAAGCGTGCGCGCGACCTGCATGGTGATCGTGCTTCCACCATACATCGGTTTGCCCACTTTTTCATTGAGCTCTCGTGCTCTTTTAATGGCCTCCATGTCGATGCCGTGATGTTCATAGAATTTTCCATCTTCTACCGAGATTAGCATCCTCCGTAAATACAAAGGGATTTGCGCGGTCTTTAAGGGAATGGGTTTTTGCACCTCCCAATGACTTATGGCTGAGCGATAAAGCATCAGCACTGTTGTAGGAGGATTGGCAAACTTATATGTAAATATGAGTGCGCTCGTCAGCCCTATATAGACTAGGTGTACAATGAGTATTGCCATTAAGGCTATACGGAGTATTTTCCAAACCGGCTTTCGATCTTTGCGGTTTTTCGTTCCCTTCTGTTGTTCTGTTTTTGATGACTGCGATTCAGGCTTCATAAGGTAAGAGCATTATATCACGCTACTACCTTCTTTCCTTCCTCAACTGCAGCAATATTGATCTCGATGAGCGAACGTTTATTCGAAGAGAAATAGCTTGGCAATATGGTTTCGAGGTCCTGAAGCTTAACGGCTCCCGTCACCTTGCTTAAGGCTCCCATCATGATCATGTTTGCAACGCGGACATTTCCGAGCTTGAGCGCTATCTCGTTGCATGGAATATGATAAATTCTTGCATCAGGACGCGCGGGATCTTTCTTGACGAGACTGGAATTTACACAGATGATTCCGCCTTCTTTACATACCTTCTCTCCAATTTCCACCGAGTCCTGATTCATTATGACGACTGAATCGGCAACGGTGACAATTGGACTTGTTATTTCGCTGTCCGAGACTATCACCGATGCGCGCGCTATGCCGCCTCGCTTCTCCGCTCCATAGAAGGGGAAAAAGGTCACCTTGAGGCCTTCTTTCATTGCGCAATATACCCAAAGCTGACCCATCGAAATAATGCCCTGGCCACCGAAGCCGGTCATAAATGTTTTTTCGGTCATGGAACACTCCTTTCAATGCGCCTGCGCAGAGGCTGCTGCCGTGCTGAGAGTATCTTTGATTTCACCAAGGGGATAGTAGGGAATCATGTTTTTCTCGAGCCATTCGACAGACTCCACTGGATTCATTTGCCAGTTTGTTGGGCACTGTGAGAGAATTTCGATCATCGTAAAGCCTTCACCGCGCATTTGAGCTTCGAAAGCCTTGCGTATGTACTTCTTTGTTCTTCTAATATTCACCATATTGTTCACGGCGCCTCTAGCAAGATATTTTGTCCCTTCAAGCGAAGCCAAGAGTTCGCATACCCGAATTGGATAGCCCATACCGGCATTTATGGGATCACGGCCTTCTGGCGCCGTTGTAGCATGCTGCCCAACAAGGGTTGTCGGAGCCATCTGCCCTCCTGTCATGCCATAGATTGCGTTGTTTACGAAGATCGTAGTGAATTTTTCGGCGCGATTAGCCGCATGGATGATTTCGGCTGTTCCAATGGCTGCAAGATCGCCATCACCTTGATAGCAGATTACAAGATGGTCGGGCAACATTCGCTTTATGCCCGTTGAAGCAGCGGGCGTTCTGCCATGCGCGGGCTGAACCGAGTCAAAATCGAAGTACATATCGGCATAAATAGAACAGCCAACCGGATTCGTTATGATCGCCTTAGTCTGCAATCCCATTTCATCTACAACCTCGGCGATGATTCTATGGATCACCCCATGACCACAGCCAGGGCAGTATTTTGTCTGTATCGACTTGAGGCTCTTTGGATGCTTATAAACAATTTCCATAATAAATTCCTCCCCTCACTTGCCCGAAAGTCGTAGCGCTTCGGCGAATACTTCTTCCTGACTGGGTATATTCCCGCCACAGCGCCCATAGAAGTACACAGGAGCTTTTCCTCTGACTGCGAGCCGGACATCCTCGATCATCTGCCCCATGCTCATCTCGACACAAAGGAAGCGTTTGCCTTGCTCTGCTAGTCTATAAAGCTGCTCATAAGGGAATGGCCAGAGTGTAATTGGCCGGAAAAGGCCAACCTTCATCCCCTTGGCCCGAGCCATTTGCAAAGCCCCGTGGGAAACGCGCGCTGAAGTCCCATATGCCACAAAGACTATATCAGCATCCTCGACTTCAACTTCCTCATAACGAATTAGTTCCTTTTTTATCTGTGCATAGCGTTCGAATCGCTTTCGATTGAGGGCTTCGAGCTCGTCTGGTATAAGATTTATGCTTGATATATGATTATAAGGCCTTCCCATTTCCACCGAGTGCCCGACAGCCCAAGGTTTACGCGGCAGATTGGCTGGATCTAAAGGCTCTGGGAGCACTACCCCTTCCATCATCTGACCAATTAGTCCATCCGCGAGGATAAGCACTGGCATTCGCCATTTCTCAGCAAGCCCGAAAGCCTCGTAAGTTAGATCCGAAGCTTCCTGCACGCCCTTGGGAGCGAGGACGATCGTATAGTAGTCCCCATGCCCACCACCTCGCGTTGCCTGGAAATAGTCGCCTTGGGCGGGCGATATACCGCCTAAGCCAGGACCCGCGCGCGCCACGTTTATGACCACCGCTGGCAAGTCAGCTCCGCAGAGGTACGAAATGCCTTCTTGTTTGAGCGAAACACCTGGGCTAGAAGAGCTTGTCATCGCCCGAACGCCTGTCGAAGCCGCGCCATATACCATGTTGATCGCCGCAAGTTCGGACTCAGCCTGAATGAACGTTCGGCCTCTTGCTAGCATGTGCCTAGCCATATAGGCGGTAAGCTCGTTCTGCGGGGTTATGGGATAACCAAAATAGGCGCGGCACCCCGCTCGCACCGCCGCCTCGCCTATCGCTTCATTGCCTTTCATAAGGCGAATTTGTTCAGCCATATCCTTCTCCCTCAGAGTTTGTACACGGTAATTGCCACATCGGGGCAGACATCATAGCAGTTGCCACATGCTATGCATTTTTCTTGCGCGACCACCCTGGAAGGGAAATATCCCCAGGAGTTCGGCTCGCTATCGACACCGAGGACTTTTGTCGGACAAGCGCGGATGCAAAGGAGGCAGCCTTTGCATTGCTCCCTATCGATCTCTATAGATCCTTTTATCGCCATTAGATACTCCTTATATTCAAGCCTGAGAACCCCTGCCTCCCAAAAGAGATGCTAGGGCAATCGAGGCCAGTTTGGTCTCTGCGTCATCAGCACGGCTCGTGAGAACTAGGGGCGCGGAAGCACCCATTATCACGGCTGCTCCTTTAGCTCCTGCGAGGTGCAATAGGCATTTATAGAGGATATTTCCAGCCTCGATGTCTGGCGTGACAAGGATATCTGCATCGCCTGCAACTTCTGATCTTATCTTCTTGATCCGCACACTTTCGGGGCTTATCGAATTGTCGAATGCCAGAGGACCATCGATAATGCAATTCTTGATCTGGTCGCGCCGATTCATCTGCGTAAGGATTGCGGCTGTTGCAGTGCAGGGCATTTTGTCAGGGTTGACTTTTTCGACAGCTGCCAGCAGGGCGACCTTTGGATTATCTACTCCTAGAATCTTCATTACTTTTACTGCTGAATTGATCATGTCGATAAAAGTAGGAAGATCAGGCGCGATATTGAGGGCTACATCAGTAATAGCAAAGAGTTTGTGGTAGGTCGGCACTTCCATGACTGCCACATGGCATGCAATCTTACCAGCATTAAGGCCCGTCTCTTTGTTGAGAGCAGCTCTAAGATAGAGGCTGGAGTCTATAATACCCTTCATTAGAAATTCCGCTTCTCCGGAGCGAATAAGAGCAACTGATCTTGCGGCAGCTTTTTCGGGATCATTTTCCTCGATGATACTGAAAGGTGATATATCCACCCCTTTCCCTTCATTGGCTTCTTTTGCGGCTTCTTCGATAGCCCTGGGATTGCCCACCAGAATAGGCTCGCCTATTCCTTCGCGGTAAGCATCTGTAACAGCTTCAAGTACAGTCGCTTCTTGCGCACAAGCAACCGAGAATTTTCGCTTGCCGATCTTCCGAGCCTCTTCGATTATATCTGATATATGGTTCATGGCACATACTCCTTTATCTCTACTTCTCCTGCAAGTGCCATTTGGCCTGCTATTGCTAAAGCCTCAAGTTCACCTTCTCCTGGATACACCACTACTGGCGCAATAAACGAAACCATCTGGCTAATTCTCTCGGTGAGCTCTTTCCAGAACGCGATACCCCCAGTCAATATAATTGCATCGACCTTTCCTTCGACAATTGGTGCAAGAGAACCTATATACTTACCTACTTGATATACAAAAGCCTGGAAATAGAAGTCCGCTTCTTTATTTCCCTGGTTGCGCATATGCTCGATATCGCGCATATTGTTGGTACCGAGAAAACTCACCATACCCCCTTTTCCAGTTATCATCTTGAGTACTTCTTGGAGAGTATATTGTCCAGAAAAGCATAGTCTCGCCAGGTCTCCCGCAGGCAGAGTTCCAGAGCGTTCCGGAGAAAATGGTCCTTCTCCGCTTAGCGCTTGATTTACATCGATAACTCTGCCTTTCCTGTGCAAACCTACAGAAATACCTCCCCCCAGGTGAGCTACGATAAGTGTAATATCTTCATAGTTAATACCGCGCTCTTTTGCAAATCTACGCGCTACTGCCTTTTGGTTTAACGCATGAAAAATGCTGATTCGTTTAAATAACTTATGCCCTGATACGCGCGCAACATCCTCGAGCTCATCGACGACTACAGGATCCGCAATAAAGGCGGGAATTCCAAACTCTCTAGCAAAAGTATCCGCTATAAGAGCCCCCAGGTTCGATGCATGCTCGCCATACTTAGCAGCGAGCAAATCAGCCTTCATACCCTCGTTTATTCTGTATATTCCGCCAGGAATTGGATGCAGAAGCCCTCCTCGTCCAACTACCGCATTGAGCGATGACATGTCGAAATTTCTCGCCTTGAGTGCTTCTTGAATCGCCTTCTCTCTAAATTCGTACTGTGATGCGATAGTAGAAAAACGTGAGAGTTCTTCCGCAGAATGGTTCAGCGTCTGATCGAAAATACACCTGTCTCCACGAAAAACCGCAAATTTCGTGCTAGTAGATCCAGGGTTTATGACAAGAACGACGGATTGCATTCAGTTTCTCCTGAATGAAAGGCAGTAGCTTCAAGTATACCATTTGTCCAAGGAAACGCAAGAGGAAATCTGCAAAAGATGAAAGGGCATTTCAATTATCGAAACGGTATTTGATCACTTCAAAGATGAGCCAACCCACATTAGAAAAGAATTCAAATAGGAAAATCAAAGAGGCTGCCCTTATTTAAGGACAGCCTCTTTTCAAGAACATATGTGCGGCGCGATTATTTACGGGTCTTATGGCGATTCAGTCTTCTTTTCTTTTTTCTCTTGTGCGTCGCTATCTTTTGGAGCTTTCGCTTTCTACCACAGGGCACCTTTTCTCTCCTTGGAAACGATTACTGCAGAATCATTAAAGGTACTGCCGCATATGTGCGCATACTACACAGAGGAAACACGACGGTCAATAGCCTGGCCCCATTTCTGGCCTTTCTGTGGGCGAGCAGTCAATCTATCTATGACGATATTCACCTCGGCAACTAGAATTCCTGTGAATTTTTCGATGCTGTCGACAATATATTCCTGCAATGCATGTACTTTAGAAGGAAGCCTTGTTCCAAAAGGAACTTCGAGCATAATGGTAATACGATAACCTTGAGTATCATTGCGAATTGCGAGTCGCATAATGCGGACATTAGGATCGAATTCGCTCACACAGTGAACTACCATCTGCGAAAGCGCTGCTTCTGAAATAGCTACTCTGCCACGTTTTGCATACTCTGGGCGTACGACAGACTTCTCGTATAATTTGGGAAGAGTCGCGCCTACGCCAAAGCTTCGCCTTAGAAAGACTCTTACACTATCATAGAATATTGAAGGATAGCTGCGCTTTACTTCAAGAGCTGGAACTGGAATGACATGTTTCCCTTCAACCTTGCGCGATTGCACTGCCTTTTCGATTTCGGCCTTTGTGGCAATTTCCTCTATTTTTATAACCTTGACCGGATGTGGCAACTGCAAACGCTCACAAATCTTCTGCACCATGCGCTCGCTTGTGCCAATTACTAGGATCTTTCGGAATTTCTCTCGCTGAAGAGCTTTTGCCACTTGATCTCGATGTTCTCGATCGTCGAAAAGTGCAGTTTTTACGGCACCAAGATAAGTAGGATCTTTTTTTGCCGAGCGGCCTGCAAGAATCTGATCACCACGTATTAATAGGCCATCGTCTATTATGAGTTCTATGCCATATTTTTGCGCTACGAGCTTTGCGCGGAAACTTTTGCCGGTTCCTGAAGGACCAACAAGAGCGTAAGTTTTTACCCCGCGAATAAAAAATAAAAAATGCTTAAAGATACCGAACATTCCAATAATCAATATACCGCCAGAGACAGTCCAGGTAAATAAGCATTTCCCCTGAGCTGGCTGAAGTTGGCTCTTTTTACTATTCTACTGTAACGCTATCTATCAATGGCATTATCATTATCAGAATCGAGAAAAACAGCTACAATACTGCCAGGAGCAAAACATGTCATTGATCAGCCACCCATTTCTTGGTTTGCCTATTGGGGACCCGGGGAAGAGACCTCTCTCTAGAGAAAAGCTCCCCACCTTTGAAGATGTTAGACTAGCTGCTCAAGAACTAATTCTTTCTGCTTCAGGATGGCGAAAGATTTTCGCTAAGCCTGAAATCGCTGCGGGGTATGCCTCTTGGGATTATGAGCAGCTACCAGATAATTCTCTTTCCCCGCTTCTAGCCCCAGCGGATATAGTAATAGTGGCTGGAATGGCTATAGTCTTTTCTTCATTCATAAAAGGACATTGTAAGCCCTACAAGCCTATTGTCCTGCTCGGTATCGATACAAGGCGCACGAGCCCTACTATCGCTGATATTTTTACTCGAGTGCTTATCGGAGAAGAATGCGAGGTTCGCTATCTATTCATAGTTCCAATTCCAGAAATCACGGCATATGCTGCTCAAACTACGGCTTTAGATGTAGATCATGAATTCCACTCAGATGGATTTGTATATATCTCCGCTAGCCATAATCCTCCTGGATATAATGGTGTCAAATTTGGTCTTGGTGGAGGCGTACTGACAAGCGAACAGATAGGACCGCTTATATCAGATCTCAAGGTTTTTCTATCAGATCCTAAATCTTCAGAGCTTGCGCTTATGTCGCTTGAAAAGGCTGACTCTCAAGCTTTAACAAAATGCTATGAAAATGTTGCCCATTGGAAACGTTATTCGCAATCGGCTTATATGCTCTTTGCACATCGAGTCTTCACCGACGAAGAGAGAACCGAGGCTCAAGAAAGAATTCTCTTGGAAATCGCCAATGCTTGCGAAAAGCGACCATTTGGTATAATTGCGGAGCTCAATGGGTCTGCGCGAACACAGAGCATCGATTTGGATTGGCTCTCTGCTCTCGGAGCTGAATCTAGAGCATTAAATACTGAACCCGGCATCTTTGCTCATAGAATCGTACCAGAAAACGAATCGCTCGATGATTGCATAAAAGCTTTGCAATCTGCCCACGATAAAAACTCAAGCTATACTCTAGGCTATGTGCCAGATTGCGATGGAGATAGAGGCAATCTAGTATATTACAGCAATAGGCTTAGAGAAGCGATTCCTCTGGAAGCCCAACAGGTCTTTGCCTTAGCCTGCTTATCCGAGCTAGCATATCTCCGATGGAAAGGCGAGACAAACCGAATCGCCATCGTTGTCAATGACGCAACAAGTATGCGCATTGAAGCCATAGCAGAAGTCTTCGGCGCAAAAGTTTTCAGAACTGAAACAGGCGAAGCCAATGTGGTATGCCGAGCGGAAAAGCTTAGATCTGAAGGATATACGGTTCGTATTTTTGGCGAAGGCTCGAATGGAGGCAATATTACTCATCCTTCAAAGGTACGCGATCCACTATCCACTATTGGGTCTATGATTCGTTTATTAAGGCTTGGCGACGCTCAGAAAAATGAAACCTGCTTTAATCTTTGGCTTGATGCAATTGGCAATCCCGAGCGCTACAAGCCTGACTATGATCTCGAAGATGTTATAGAAAGTCTACCACAATGGATTACTACGAGCGCCTTCGAGCCTCACGCCGCGCTAAAAATTCGTACCGTAGATAAGATCGAACTCAAGAATACCTACCAAAGACTTTTTCTAGAGCACTGGCCAAAAATACTACCGGAACTCGAGCAAAGGTTCGACATCGTCTCATGGAGGGCATTCGCTTCTCTTGGTTCTGATGAATGGGAAATTGGATCGGATTTTGGCGCTTCCAAGAATGGAGGACTTAGAATCGTGCTTTACGATAAGGCAGGCGAACCCAAAGCATTCCTATGGATGCGAGCTTCAGGGACTGAGCCCGTATTCCGAATTGAGGTAGATATTAGGGGCGGGACATACGCCGACGAAGCTTGGCTACGCACATGGCATACAGAATTAGTCGCCAAGGCCGATCTGCTTGCCGCGCCTGGACAAAATAATGTAGGATAGTTCCATATAAAAGGAGTTCTGATGGGTATCCGCGGCGAACTGTTCTCTACAAGATTCATCTGTGAGGGAAGGACTTATTTTTTTAATGTAAAAGAAAATAGAAATGGCGACATTTTTCTGTCCATTGTAGAGAGCAAACCTACTGAGACAGAAACCTTCGATAGGCGATCAATCGTGATATTCCAAGAAAACATGGAAGGCTTCATGCGAGCAATGAGAACCGCGGCTGGCTATATGGAAAAAGCTAGTCAAAGGCCAAAACCAGATAGAACGGCAATACAGTCTTCTCGGCCTAGGCAGGAGCCTCGACAGACTCGCCAGGGATTGAAGGAAAGCTCTTCGCAAGCTCCTCGTCGATTTGTTATTAGAAAGAAACCTCATTCTTCGGGAGATTCCAGAGAGTCAAAAAGCGGTGCATCAGATTGAATCAATAAGTGAAAACCTTTCCGATGAAATCGCGATGGGCCAAAGCGCTCTATGGCAGCGCGATGCGCTTTAGTTGGATATCCCTTATTGTTTTTGAACCCATACTCGGGCATGATGCCATCGAGACAGTCCATCATGTGATCTCTGGCTACCTTTGAGAGTATAGAAGCGGCCATTACTGCAGGGATCAAGCCATCTGCTTTAGCCATGGTCGCTGCTTCGATATTTGTCCCATTCATGCTCAGAGATGGAGCAAATAATCCATCGACCACAACGAGAGCCGGAAGATGCGAAAGCCCTCCAAAAGCCCTTTCCATGGCACGCAAACTCGCCATAAGAATGTTGTACTTCTCGATTTCTTCCACAGTAGCCCATCCCACTGCCCAGTCAAGCGCTTGCGCTACAATCATGCAATAAGCCTCTTCGCGGCGGCGAGCGCTCATCCTCTTAGAATCATCGAGCATCGCGATGGGAAAGCCTTTTGGCAGAATGACCGCGGCCGCAGTAACAGGACCCGCAAGCGGGCCTCGCCCTGCCTCATCTAGACCACATACAAGGTCAATCGGGATTTTGAGCACTGAATCAAGCGTACAAAAATTCATCGATTTTTTCATCGATACCTCTCATCTATTCATCGATAAGCCTGCCCTCTCTGCTCATCGATATAGCTGGCAGCCGATCGAGCCGCAATTGCCCCATCGGCGGCCGCTGTGACAATTTGTCTGAATGGAGTTGCTCTCACATCGCCTGCGGCAAATAGACCTGTAATGCTTGTCTGCATGTTACAATTGGTTATGATATAACCTGATTCATCGAACTGTACAGCCATATCCTTAAGAAAGCCTGTTTGAGGTGTAGAGCCAATGAATATGAATATGCCATCGAAGGGATCTTCGGTCAATTCATACGAAAGGGTGTTTTCCAAGACAACAGAGCGGACCTTGGAGTCGCCTTTGATCTCTTTCGCAACGGTATTGAAGAGTACTTTAATCGAAGGATTGGAGAGAACTCGGTTAGCGAGAGCTTTTTGAGCTCTGAACCGATCTCGACGATGGATCATTACAATCTTATCCGAAAGCTTGGAGAGATAGATCGCTTCGTCGCAGGCAGAATCGCCTCCACCCACCACAAGAATACGCTTGCCCTTGAAGAATGGCCCATCGCAAGTAGCACAATAAGAAACACCTTTGCCTATAAATTCCTGTTCCCCAGGAATACCAAGCTGCCTATGTCTTGCACCCGTAGCTATAAGAACGGTGAGACTCTCCAGAGGCCCGACACTTGTCTCGATTATAAAGCGCTTTTCCGCTTTTCTCACCGATAATGCGCTTGCTTCAATAAAAGAGCTGCCGAATTGCTCCGCCTGCCTGTGCATGCGCTCAGCAAGTTCAAAGCCACTGATAGGCTCTAGAATACCAGGATAATTTTCCAATTTATCTATAAAAAGAGCCTGACCTCCAGGAGCTAGTTCTTCGATTACAATTGTATTTAGGTTAGCACGGGCTCCATATTGAGCGGCAGAGAGTCCTGCTGCACCTGCTCCAATAACTGCAAAATCATAAATCTGACCCATCAAGCTCTCCTCTATGTATATAATATAATCATTTTTATATATTATATAGTACGCATTTAAGACTTAGTTTCTACAATGAGCTGGCAAAAATTTTCGCCATCCGCTGTCTTGGGTATTTGAAATTTTGCATGGGCTTGTTTTAGCAATGCTTGTAAGACAATAGAGTCTGCATTCTCAAGAATCCCCACCCCATTTATCTCAATGATCTGCATGCCATTTTGCTTATGCACAAAAGAAAGATGAACCTCAACCTTTTCGCGTCTATCATAGCTAGCCTTATAGGCGCCTTCCAAAAGATATAGCAAGGCTAACGAAAGAGGAACAAGAAGATCTGGATCTAGTGGATAATCCTCGACAGACACTCTAATGTGCACTGTGGACCCTACTCTTTCTAGAGCTTCTTCCGCGAAATGGCAGAATTGTCCAAAAAAGTCCCTCGCAGACAATCGATCGACTCTTTCTGATTGATAGAGAGCTTCATGGACAAGCGCAATGCTTTTTATCTGCGTTTCTAGGTCTCTCAATACCTCGATAGCCGCTATAGATTGAGCGTCGATCTGCTTTAAGTGAGCCAAGCTAGCCACCAATTGCAGATTTGACTTTATTCTATGATGGATTTCACGCAAAAGCCTCTCTTTAGCAGCCAGTGATTCCTCCAGGCTTTCTTGATAGAGATGCATTGCGCTAATATCGTGAATAACACCGATAGTCTGAAGTTTTTTGCCAACCACATCCGAGAAGAGTGGCACATCGAAGGCTTGTTCTCCATAAGCATTAACCATTGCATAGATTACATGGCCATCTTTATGCAGAAGTCTCACTTCGAGTTCTCTTGTCATGCGCGAACCCGATCTTCGCTCATCGAAGAGTTTTGGAGGATTTGCAGGCATTATATTGTTTTGCCTTATTTTCTGCACAACAAGATCTCGCGAGATATTTGGCCTATCTTCTGGATGAATAATGGAGCCGAAATGTTGTCCAATCAACTCTGAAGGCAGATAGCCCAGCAACCCAACTGACTCATTTAGATATAGAAAATAACCTTGTTCGTCCAGAACATATACAATATCCGGAAGAGATGATAGCAGTGTTCGCAATTGACTTTGCGCGGCTGCTATAGTGTTTTTAGACGAAAGGATACTATCCATCTTTGCAAAAAGCTTATAGACAGCACATTTGATTGTAGAGTTAGATGCGTTTTTGGGCAAAACTCGTAGAAGAGTACAATTCGAAAACTGCTCTAAAGAATATTTGGCATATTCAGCCTGCTGGGGCTCTCCTATGGCTTTTTCGATAAGTACCAAGGCAATCGAGGAGTCAAGAATAGTTTGGATTTCTCTTTCATTGAGCAGCTCCATCTCGGCGACAATACAATCGAATTGTCGAGAAATCTCATCAGAATATCCGCTCAAAATAGTGACATGAGTGCCACATTGTCTAAGCGATCTAGCGAGTTTTTCTGCCCTGCTATATATCGAGAAAAAGACCCCAACAGATTTGGCAGAAGATTCACTCATTCTTTCATAGTAAAAAAGGGCTATTGCCGCGTCAATAGACAAAAATGCAGCATGCTTGCCTTTACATTGAATCTTCGTGCACCCACATAGCACATAGAAAAAAAATATAAAACGATGCTAGTATGTGGCATGGCCTTTAGTTTTCATACCCACACACTGTTTTGCGATGGAAAAGCAGATGCAGCTACAATGGCTCGCACCGCATTCGAACATCAATACACTCATCTCGGGTTTTCCGCCCATGCACCAATTTCCTTCGAAACAGATTGCAATTTGCCCTGGTGTAAGGCTGATTCCTATGTCTCTGCTATCCATTCTTTAGCACGGGAATATGCGCCAAAGGGTATGAAGATATTCTTGGGTCTAGAGACCGAATACGCACCTGGAATAGCAATGCCTAACGACCCAGCTTACGAGCCTATGCATCTTGATTACCGAATAGGATCAGTTCACTATGTCACCGTTCCAGGCGAATATCCATTTACCGTTGATGAACCAGAAGAGCAATTTGCCCTACATGTCCAAGATTGGGCACCAGATGGCGATTATCGCAAAATCTGGAAGCGATATTGGCGGCATATTTCTGAAATGATAGAAGCTGGTGGATTCGATATAATAGGGCATTTCGACTTAGTAAAGAAAAACAATATCGCTGGACGCTGGTTCGATGAAGAAAATCGAGCTTATGTGGATGCCGCATTCCAAGCTTTGGACCTTGCTGCTGAAAAAGATTATCTCGCGGAAATAAATACTGGAGGTATTGCACGAAGCAAGCGCGGCGAGCCCTATCCGTCAGTCTTCATCCTTAAAAGAATGCAGGAAAAAGGCATAAGAATTACCATTGGAGATGATGCACATGCGCCTTCGCATATTGGTGCATATCAGCTCAAAGCCTTGGAAATCGCAGAGATAGCAGGATATAAATCGCTGTGGTATATGGATGCTCCTGGTATTTGGAAAGAAGTCGCCCTAGGGTCCATGAAAACTCAGCGTCGATAGATCAGCGGTTCTTTCGCTCGTCGCTTTTTTGGCACTCGACGCAGAGTACCGCATAGGGAATAGCCTCTAGACGCTCATCTGGAATTTTCTTGCCACACTTTGCGCAAAAGCCATAGCGACCCTGGTTGATTCGAAGGAGTGCTGATTCTATTGCTCGGTAGCGCTTTAGATCTTGAGAACTCAAGGCTTCAATCATGATTCTATCGATATCATCAGATGCGATATCGGCTGAATCTTTAGGATCGGTCTCGGAAAGGGCTTTTCTGAGCTCCTTATTCGATTCAGCGATTGTATTCAAAATCTCTTGTCTCTGGGCTAGCAAGAGTTTCTTCATTTTTTCGATGAAGGCATTCTCCATCTCTCTCCCCCTCATCAGTTGCTGGCAAAAGCAAAAAATCAGTATGCAGCGGATGGGCACAATGCATCACATTGCTAAAAATGTCAAGACATGTGGAGAGATATCCTCATGTTGACATTCTATGCATTGGTCCATACTATTTCATTCGCACTGCGGCTGCAAGAGTTTTCTTTTGTGGCCTTTGCGCAAGCTGTGGTCTTGCAAAGGACGGATGTAGATTCGCTCAATAATGAGCTGACATCCTGAAACCTTATTATCAAGGAGTATATGTGGCTAAAGAAGAAGCTATTGAGGTAGAAGGCATCGTAAAAGAGGCTCTTCCAAACACGATGTTCCGTGTAGAATTAGCAAATGGGCACATCATTCTTGCGCACCTGTCTGGGAAAATGCGCAAGCACTATATCAGAATTGTGCCAGGCGATAAAGTAAAAGTTGGCCTCTCGCCATACGATTTGAACCGAGGACGAATTATTTATCGCGAGAAATAGGAGGTCGAATGCGGACCCAGGTAGCACCCTTGCCACCATGCCGACTGTCTGCAAAATCAAATTCTCCTGCCTGTGGATTCTTTTCCAGCTCTTCCCGAACTATACGTATTAGAACCTGATCCTCATGTGAATGATTTCCCTTTCCATGTATAATGCTCACTTTTTCAAGGCCTCTGGCTGCACTATTAGCGATAAAGGTTTGGATCATCTGACGAGCTTCTTCCGCATACAATCCGTGGAGATCTAGTTCATCTTGAGGAAGCATGCGCTTAAACCTGGAGTAGGCAAAAATAGAATCCAATCTGTCACCTGGTTCTGAATCCTCTTTAGTTTTATCTTTGTCGATGGGCTCATGAATCTCGAGCCATCGCTCTAGCGTCTGCGATACGCTGTCATCGCTTACCTCTTGATAGCTACTGTTCGATGAGAGGGGCTTTTTACAAGGCATAGACTGCTCCTCATACTCTATGGTGATTAATTTAGACTCTTCTTCGAGTGTATACATAGCACAAGATTGAATTTATTTCAGGGGGCTAATATGAGGATTTCGAGTTTATACAAGAAGCGTGCAACACTATTCTCATGACCTGCCTTGCTATACCGAGAATCGACGATTATGATCGTGAGCAGGGTTACCATTCATGATTCTCAACCGACGATACTCTCCGACAAATTTCAAGTTCTTCACATGGCTTTTAAGGTCTACCTATGGAAATTGGCTCAAGTGGAAATATCGGATTGTTGCAATAAATACTGAACTCTTTGAAGAACTTAAGCCTCCATTCATTATGGTAGGAAATCATACGACGCTTCTTGATCCCTTCATCGCCAGCACTTTTGTGCCTTTCCCCATACACTGGGTTGCTAGCGACGGCAATATGAGAAATCCGATCATGCGCTTTATGCTGATCAAGCTTGTAGGAAGTATTCCAAAATCAAAAGCTATACCAGATATCGAGACTGTCAATTGGATCGTAGATTTAGTAAAGAATAAGCGTAGTGTAGTCGGAATGTACCCCGAAGGTCAGAGCACTTGGACAGGCACCGCCTTTCCAGTTTTTCTTTCTAGTGCAAAGCTGCTGCGCTTATTGCGAGTCCCTGTAGTATTGGCAAAGACAAATGGTGGATATCTTGCAAAACCTCGATGGTCTCATGTTCGACGGCAAGGAAAAGTTGAAGTCTCGTTTTCGCTTCTGTTTAGACCGGAACAGCTACAGGTAATGGGACTCTCGACCATAGATCGATTGCTCAACAATGCGCTTTGTTATGATGATTCGGCTTGGTGTAAGCACAAAGGCATCCAATTCAAAAGCACAAAAGGCGCAGAGAGCCTTGAACTAGCGCTATACATTTGTCCTCGTTGCGGAGAAAGGGCTTCTATGAGCAGCGCGGGCAATCTATTTACCTGCAAACAGTGCGGATTTGCCGTAGAATATCAATACGATGGTTCATTCTTGCTTCGCTCTGAAGGCAATCAAGGAAGCTATCTACCGCCGTTCGACGAGGATCCTTTTCTCGACTCAATCGTAAGCTGGAATAGTTTCCAGAGTAGGCTTTTATATCAATACCTCTCGGGCCTGGAGAGAGTAAACCTTGAAGCTCCATTCTTTTTCGACCAGCCAGTCAAGCTAAAGCGTGGAAAACGCATGGATAGTATGGAGACTTTGCTCATAGGGCGTATCGAACTCTATATGGACCGTCTCGAATTCCATGACACTCGAAATGCCAAACTCAAATCAATCGTTTTTCCTATGGAGCAAATCGACGGAGAAGGCGTGCTAAAGTGGAATTTCTTCGAGTTCTATCATAGCATGAATGTCTATCGCGTAGTCTTCAAAGACCAAAAAGCATCAGGCAGAAAATATTCCGACGCCATTAGTGTGTTGCATCAAATCTCTGAGTCTCATTTTCCTGGGCGATAAAAATTGACCCTAGGCGCGGCAAATCGCCTTTTTCTCGCGAGAATCCAATACACTACTGACACAAATAGCAAATAGGCTGCAGCTATTACCATGAAAATCCAATATGGAACCATAGATCCGCTCGTATAGGCCTTTGCTGGCAAATTGATAGCGAGAATGAATGGTATGGCCAGCACGAAGGTCAGGCCAGCTGAAAGCATATAGTCTGAGGTTACCTTTGTCTTGAATTCAGGATCCATGACCCTTAGAAGAGCCAAACCAGTAGAAAGCGTGCCGGTAGAAACCCCGTAGAGCATAAGCATTCGCTCGAATCTAAAATCTCGGAAAATCCGCGAACTCACCCATGGAATCGTGTAGTACACCATGAATCCACACAATGTAGACATAAGGAGAATCGGAAACCAGTATTTCCCGACAAATACCAAGGAAATAGCAGCAAGTGCACCAGCAACCATATAATCGACTGAAGTACCTGAAATCCTAGATAGGGCATCGTCGTCGAGCACATATCCCACTTTGAGCAGATCCATTATTTTTCTGACTAATATAGCTATGATGGCTGAAAAGATAAAATTAATGCCCCAAAGATTGGTTGCAAGCTCTGCTCCAGCTTTTCCTGCGAATCCAAGCAGGAAGGATATCCCTTTTAAGGCTAGATAGCTGAGCAGGTAGACAAACACGACGACTGCAAAATGAAAACTAAAGGAATCAATAGCTTCAGAATCTGTGGTTAGCCGCTCTCCAACTGGTTTTTCGGTACCCTTTGGAACTATGCCAGTTAGCAAAGCCTTATCAGACATGATACTAACTTGCTCTAACTTCATCCAACCTAAACGTATGCCTTTGTGGATTAGAAGCATTCCTCCAAAACATGCCCAGAGATAGCCGATTGCCGCAAAGGTAAGCCCAACGGTTGCCCCTCCCTCAAAACCCATGGACTCCCAGCCTTTTCCTATGGCGTAGGCCTGCCCAGGGCCAAGGGCAAAACCCAGGGGAAGATGCAAGCCAAATGCAGGGTGAATATTCGGCAAGAAGAATAAGGTGAGAACAAGGCCAAGAAGCCCTTGTGAAGCATATCCAAAAAGAATGACTGCTGACATGCCAAGCACGCTTCCATTTGAACGAGAACCTTTGATCTTGGGCGGCGAAGAACGAAGAGACATACTTATAAAAGAAAGGTTGAGCAAATGATAGACAAGATCTCCAAGCCTGTTCGTCCCATAGCCGATGGCTGGCATAAGATAGTTATACAAAGGCAAAAGCAGAAAACCAGCCGTCAAAGCATTTGGCACAAGATACTTCTGCAGAAAACGAATCTTAGACCTCAAAAAAGTAGCTATCACTAGGGCAAAGGAAATAAGCCCTGCATCTATAACGATTTTCCAACTGAAATCCATGATCCGCTCCTATATATCGACAAGTGTAGGATGAATTGCAAGCAAAATCAAATAATAAAGAGATCAGGCCTTAGAAAAACCCCCAGCTATGAAGCTGTCTATCAAATAACGAGCAATACTTCCTTTCAATGGAAGCTCTGGCAGATCATCGGCCCTATACCAGGCGATATGATCGATTTCATTCCTGTCCGGCCGTGCTTCGCCATATGCCCATTCTGCAACGAATCCAATCATAAGAGAATCTGGGAATGGCCATGGTTGAGAACGCATATAGCGTAGATTTTTTACTTCTATCCCTGCTTCTTCGCGTATCTCTCGAATGGCTGCTTCTTCGAGCGTCTCTCCAATCTCCACAAAGCCTGCAATTAAGCTGTGCCTATTACGGGGAAATCGTACATTATGCCCTAATAGAATCGAATTCTCCCTGCGCACAAGCACTATTACTGCGGGCGACATTCGAGGAAAGAAAATTCTCTTGCAGCGCGGACAGAATCTTGCGGCATATGCATTATCATCGAGCCGCTCCTTAACCTCTTCGTTTTCTTTTGCATCGACAAGAGGGTATCCGCAGGCTCCGCAGAATCGCGAGACGGATGCCCATTGACTATGTGCTTTGGCCATGAGCATGAATCGACTAAACTCTGAAGGATAAGAGACGACAAGTTCACGGACAGGAAATGGAATGGCTTCGCCCAAACCTAATCTCTTGAGCATGATATCATCATTTTCTTGAATCTGGATCGCTCCATATTTCTTTTCATCAAATTCAAAAGCTGAATAGGAATAGCGATCCGATGTAAAAGAGAATAGATCAGGTGGCATCTGATAGAATGGCCAACATACGGCTTCAGGTCTTGTCGATATGGTGAGAGAAGGATCATCGAGAAAGCGCATATTATCGGCGTTATGCTGAGGAATGAGGCAGTCCTGTCCCTGAAAAACGACAAAACTATCTGGAAATATGGTCATGTTCTATGCCTAAGTACTGTCTCTTCGATTATCTGAAGTTGTGAACGGTACAACCCAGTGATGTTGGTTCCATAATCTGCAACTAGTCTTAGCATATCCCGCGGATGGAGATCCTCATCGCTGCCGTTTATGCGGTCACCGGCATCGCCCAGCCCTGGCATGATATAAGCACGTTCGTTGAGGCTTGGATCCATCCATAGAGTATATACTGTTATGTTATCGATGGCCCGAATCACACGAAGAGTCCCTTTCAGCGCACTTATTACATTGAAAAACTTTATTGAAGCCGGTCTTACTCCCTGTTCAAGAAGATATTTCACAACGGTGACAAGAGAACCGCCTGTTGCATTCATTGGATCTGCAAAGAGCAGATGCTTGCCATCCAGCTTAGAAAGTTCAAAATATGAATGGTCGAGATCTAGCACATATTCCATAGTGTTTTCACTCTTGCTCTCATCGCGCTTGATCTTGAAAAGCGCAAAAGGAGTAAGATAAGCAGTTGAAGAATACTCCTGAATTTCCTTGGAGAGTATCATCGATGGCAGCAGAGCACCCCTCAACATGACACACATGACCGTATCGTGCACAGCGCTATCTACATTAGGTATTTTATGTACAGCATAGTTCTGTACAGGAATAGTAACGGGCGTGCGCACAATAAGGTAGTTCTTATTGGTCTTGCCCGCTACACCAAAAGCCAGTGTAAATAAAAGCTCGAAAGCTCGCTGAATGTAGTAGACGAACTCCTGATGCCCGGTATTCACATCTCGCAACTTGGCAATCAATCGTGAAACTTCACCGTGAGTCTCCTGAGGAGACACAAAGGAATAGACTTGAATGCGCGGCTCCGATGCGCAGATCTCTTGCATTAGTTTGCCCATCTGATTGTAGAGCTCTATTAAAACAATTTCCTCATGGCGTTTCTGTGCTTCCGAGGCACTGTTGGAAAGAATATTGAAAGAGGCCATTGCCTGCTCATAGAGCTCATTCATCCGCGAAAGGTATTGGAGATCGCTCTCCATAAGGTAACCATCGAGATCCGTAGCTTTCAAGATAATCTTATTCACAGTGTGCTCCAATCTATAGCTTGCACTCCTATCGCTCTTAATCTGGTCAATACATCAACACTACACGATTTGGCCTATCGCTCCGCTTGTAATGCCAAGCGCATTACCCTCGTCGAAATCGATGTGGCATTCTAGAGCATAAGTAGGGTGGACTCTGCATACCACATTTAGAAGAATCGCTCCACGTTCTTCCCCTGCTTTAAGCTTGACGATTTGTTTGTCACTTACTCCAAAATGCTTGGCTGTCTCTAAATCGAAATGAATATGCCGCTTTGCAATGATAAGACCTCGTTCCTTTTTTATCGAGCCAGCAGGACCAATTACCTCAAAGGGGAAACTACCTTCGAGCTGGCCTGATTCGCGCACCGGGCACCCTTGCACACCTAACTTGAAGACATCGCTCACTAGGATTTCGCACTGAGTGTCTTTGCGTTCAGGGCCGAGAATTCGCACTCCTTCGAGTTGCCCCTTTGGGCCCTTTATCGTAACTGTCTCTGCACAAGCAAACTGACCTGGCTGAATGAGGTCCTTAGTCTTAGTGAGCTCATGACCTTTCCCAAAAAGCATCTCGAGATCTTCATGATTTACATGGATATGGTGGTTTGATAGATTGATGATTATATCCATCTTGGGCATTTAATCCTCCTAGCTAAGAACGATAGACTGAATGCGGCTATGATATTGTTTTTTCATAAGCACGATAGACTATTCTATCTCAGAAGAGGTTTTGCCGCAAGAATAGGAAGGTTATTGCCAGCAAAGGAATGAAGCTGATTATCTTTGTTCATACCTATTTTGCTAGAAAAATCTTCCTCAAAAACCCCTGCCAAAAGGACCTCGTTGAACACTTGCGTTCTTTTGAAGCACTGAAATGGCAGGAAAGAGATCTGCAAGTCGCCGATAACTATCCAGATATACTTCATATAGATCACAATACATAGATTCCGTATCTTTTCGAGGTTCGAAGATCTCGGCTGGCATAAACACTCTTTCTGCGGCTTCAGTGAGGCTAGACTCTTCACCCAAAGCAAATCGACCAATAGCGAGGCAACCTGCCAGTTCGGGTTCTGGGAAGAATGATACCATAAGTCGCTTTCTTGTAATATCTGCCTTGATCTGATTCCATACGGGCGAGAGCGAGGGAGTTCCAGTAGCTCGCATATCTTTCACGGAAGCTCCTGAGCTTTCCATTACATCCAGCACTTCTCGAATAGCAAAAGCTGTGCCTTCGAGTACTGCTCTCGCCATCATGTTGAGATCATGATGAAGCCCCAACCCTAGAAAGACTGCTCGCGCATTAGGGTCCCAGTGAGGCGATCGCTCGCCAGCAAGATAGGGAAGAAACACAAGTCCTTCAGCTCCGGGTTTCGTAGAAGCTACTCGCGAATAGATCATCTCGAAATCTTCTTGAGGTAAAAATCTGCTTCTGAACCACGAAAGGGCTATGCCACTAGATGATATTACTCCCGAAATATTGAAATACGGAGCAATGATATGAGGCATAACAAGAAGCGCTTCTACATCTCCGATATCTCTCTCTGAACAAAGATTGATGCCTTCGGAAGTCCCAGCTTTGTCGCAGGTCCTCCCTGGCTTAACTGTTGCTGTACCCAAGAGCGAGGCTATGAAATCCGGACCTCCCATAACGACTGGCAAGTCCTTAGGAAGACCAAATTCCTTTGCAGCATAATCATGAATATGTCCTATTATCTCACCAACACCAGCAAAGCGAGGAAATTTTTCTACCTCTAAATCAAGCATTTCAAGGGCTTTTATATCCCAGATAATCCTTGTATAGCCCTGATTGGGGAGACAGGTTGTCCATTCGCCGCTAAGACGACCTGCTATGAATTCTGGACAGGATACAAAGAGATGCGCTCTCTCATATATATCTGGTGTTTGCCGCTTCATCCATAGGATCTTAGGAAGATTGAAGGCAGCGTCGAGAGAGTAATTTAAGGCAATAGAAGCCTCTTTTGCCTCTTTTTGAGCGCGCCTATCGAGCCATGTGATTGCTGGGGCAATCGGCTCGCCTTTTTCATCGATAGGAAGAATAGTGGGCCCATTGCCGCATATAACAATAGCTTGGAGATCATTCTGTTCTCCAGCTGATATCAGCCGAGAAATAATCTCTGAGAATGCCTTAAGCCAAACGCGTGCATCTATTTCCTGATAGGAATTAGAACCTTCATCTGGAAGATCTACTAATTCCAATTTGAGACTTTTACCTTCTGCATCGAAGAGGGCCGCCTTGATTCGAGTGGTACCGATATCAACAGCAAGAATCAATATCTAACTCCTATGCAATATCATAAATAAGCAAGACCCTATATGCATTTGCAGAGCCCTCAAAGCAAAAGTACCTAGTCTGGCTACACAACGATATACTCTGAATAGCCCTTAGAATGCATGGAACAACAAGGCCTAGTGTTTTCATTTTCTAACTTCCTTGTAAGAATTAAGCTCTGAATCCACACAGAATCCATTGAAATTGCAGACTTTGCATTCTTCACCAGGGCAGGAAAAGAACGACCTCTTTTCTTTTATCTTTATGATGTTTGCTTCGATTTGAGCAATGCGACGCTGTGCCTCTAGGATTCTAGCCTCTTCTTCATTTTTTTGGTCCTCGTAGCTCTGTATAAGAAGAAGTCGGCATTTTTCACCACTTGGATCTTCGCTATATAAGATGAAGAATTCACGGATTTGCCCGAGAGTGAGATCCAGCGATTTAAGTTCTTCGATCCTCTTCAATCGTACGATAGCATCGGCAGGGTAGCGTCTATGGAGTCCTTCAGTGCGATTGCTTGCTTCTATGAGGCCAAGCTCTTCATAGTAGCGAATGGTTCGCGCCGTAACCCCAAAAAGTGAAGCAAGTTCACCGATCTTTAGAAGCTTTTCGGCCAATGTGTACACCCCTTGAACATATTATGAAGATCGCTATACTAAATCTAACGTGAGATAAATTCTCACGTTAGATTTTAAGCTATGTAAAATTCTATCATATTTCCTGCCCTCTAGGGTATAGCAGGAGGAATCCGATGCGTCGATTTATAATCGCATCTTTAGTTGCTATTCTGGCGAGTACTGCACTATGGGCACAAGCCCCTCGGATAGGCGTTTTTATTCCGGGCGCACGCGATGGAAGTCCCATCTACGATAATATGGCAAAAGGAGCAGAACGCCTCGTATCCGAAACACCAGGTGCAAGCATAAAAGTAATAGAGGCGGGTTTCAACCAAGCTGAATGGCAAGAAAAACTCATCTCATTCGTCGCTTCTGGAAAATTTGATATCGTCCTCACTTCCAATCCATCGATGCCAGAGCTGGTGAATGAAGCTTCCAAGGTCTTCCCAAAACAGAAATTCATCTGCCTCGATGGTTATCTTATAGGTAATTCCAATGTATATTCCGCACTATACAACCAACTCGAGCAAGGCTATGTCACAGGATATCTCTCAGGGCTTATCTCTACATCTGGCATGAAAGGCACAAACCCGGAAAAAAAAATCGGCATGATAATCGGTCAGAATTATCCAGCAATGGAAAAGATGATAATTCCGGGTTTTCTAAAAGGGCTTAGTGCTATTGATCCTGCTTTTCAGTTGGATATCCGTGTGCTCGGAAACTGGTTCGATGCAGCAAAGGCAGCAGAATTGAGCCGCAGTCTATATGCCCAGGGCGCAGACATCATACTTCCAATCTGTGGCTCGGCAAGTCAGGGAGCTATCAGAGTTGCTCAAGAGACTGGCAAGTATCTCGTCTTCTTCGATGACGATGAATTTGCACGTGCTCCTGACAATATCCTTGGATGCACTGTTCTGCATCAAGAAGAACTCGCCTACCGCAGCTTGAAAGCAGCAATCGAAGGGAAACTGTCCTTTGGAAAGGCCGACATAGTGGGTATGAAAGAAGGCTACATAGAATTCTTAAACAGAAATCCTTCTTATATCAAAAATGTACCAGAATATATCCGTAAAAGGGTTGATGCAGTAATCCAATCGATCAAATCGGGTCAGCTTACCTTCATCGTTCCTTCATTGTAATATGCCCCCTATGCTTGCGGTAAAGATGCAGGGAATATGCAGGCGCTATTACCCTAGAGGAGTCCATGCAAATGATGGTGCTTCGCTCGAGGTCGAAAAAGGCAGTATTCATGCCATCGTTGGGGAGAATGGAGCAGGGAAAACTACCTTAATGAAGATATTAGCTGGCCTTGATCATCCTGATGAAGGAAGCATTGAAATCGAAGGAAGGCTTGTAAAAATCGAATCGCCTAGCAAGGCTCAGGCTCTTGGAATAGGCATGGTCCATCAAAACTTCCTAATGTTCGATGAGTTGAGTGCTGCCGAAAACATTTTCTTTGGCATCGAGCCAATTCGAAACAATAAGATCTCCAGATTAGCAGGGATTATTGACTCGCAGGAGCTAAATACCAGAGCTCAGCAGCTTGCCATAGAATATGGATTTGCCATCGATCCATCAGCGCCTGCTGCTTCCTTAAGCATCGGTGCTCGTCAGCAGATTGAGATATTGCGCCAACTTGCGCGCCATACAAAGATTTTAATTCTCGATGAACCCAGTTCTGTACTCACAGAACAAGAGACAAGGGTACTCTTTGAAAAACTATCCGATATAAGACGCTTGGGTCACACTATTATCCTTGTCACTCACAAAATCCATGAGGTAATGCAGATAGCCGATAGAGTAACCATAATGCGCCAGGGAAGGACAATCGGAACCTATGATATATCTGCAACCTCTCTGCAAGAGCTTACATCCCTTATCATGGGAGAAGGTTTCATCGAAGATAAACAAAAGCCTATAGAGAAGACTCCAATAGAGAGCTCTCATAAAAAGCCTATAGTATTGCGTATCGATGGATTGACCGTTCGTCGCCCTCGCTATTATGGAGTAGGCCTTTCAGATATATCCTTCGAACTGCATGCTGGCGAAATCCTGGGCATTTGTGCGTTGAGCGGCAATGGTCTCGATGATCTAGAAGATGCACTTGCTGCATTTCGATCACCATCTTTTGGAACTTATATCTTCGATGGTCATCATATAGAGCTGCATAATTATCGAACATATCAAAGCTTGTTTCAAAAAGGGCTTATTGCCTACCTACCATCGGATCGCATAAAAAGAGGAATCGCACCTTCTCTTTCCGTACGAGATAATTTCATAGCTCTTTCGAGACATGACTTTTTCCCTAAAGGCTGGATTCTAGAAAATGCTGCACGACAGGCAATTGTGGATGCGATTCATTCCTTCGAGATAAATGCCCTCCCCGATCAACCTGCAGGCGAGCTCTCTGGTGGCAATATTCAAAAATTGTCCATTGCACGCCTTTTTTCTCGAGACTTCCCTAAACTCTTTATTCTATGCGAACCGACCTGGAGTCTGGATATTCGTTCGGCGAAACAGACTTGCAGAAGGATTCACCTAGCTAAAGATGAGGGGACCGCGATTCTTCTTCTGTCCTCGAATGTCGACGAAATACTGGAATTGTCAGATTATATCATGGTACTCTCCCGAGGCAGACAAGTTTTGTATCAAGAAAATAGCAGTCTTCTCAATAGAGCCATTATCGGTGAATACCTTCTTGGCAATAGGATTAATGGATGAGAAATCAAAGGGCATTCTTGGCTACTCTTAGGGTTCTTCTGGCAGCAACTTTTTCTATTTTTCTTGCAGCAACCGTGCTTTTACTGTTTGCTGCGGACTTTAGATCTGCATTATGGCAATTTTTTGTAGAGCCCTTCTCCAGCCGATATTTTTTTGGAAACTACATTGCCGATACTGTGCCTCTCATAATTAGTGGCATTGGTGTCTCTATTGCCTTTCGATCTAGGAATTTCAACCTCGGAGGAGAGGGCCAGATTTATGTAGGAGCTCTCGCTGGAGGAGTGTTAGCATTGCATATTTCTGAAGCATTCGGTTCAGGCACAGTGTGGATTCTGGTCGCTTTTATTGGGGCCTTTACAGGAGCCATAATCGGTACAATATCCGGGCTTCTAAAGGCATATTGGCGGATTTCCGAGATGATATCATCCTATCTTCTATCAGCAATCATTATAAACATAAGCGATTTCCTTATAACCGGCCCGCTTCAAGACAGCACAAGTAATTTTCAAACCACTGCCCAGATCCCTTCGGCTTTCCTTCTGCCAAGAATCTTTTCTCCTTCCAAACTCGATATCTCTATATGGCTTGCTCTCTTTCTTATCTTGTTTTTTCATATCTTATCCAAAAAATCTAAGATTGGTTTCGAATTGAGGGTTTGCGGAGAAAACGAGGAATTTGCACGATATTGTGGCATTTCCATTCGAGCCTACAAGATCACAGCTATGGCTATTTCTGGCGGCATGTATGGACTATCGGGTGCACTTCTTGTGATTGGGCAACAAGGTCGAGTCATGCGGGGTTTTTCTTCAGGTCTAGGCTGGAGTGCAATCTCAGTTGCTCTCCTTGCACAGGGTAGCGAAACTGCCATATTGCCCGCTGCTCTTTTTATTGCATTTCTAAAAGCAGGTTCCGACCATGTAATGATTGGATCGGGAGTTCCTTCGGAGATTATTTCTATTCTCCAGGCAGCTGCGATGCTCTTTATCACAGCGCAGGTAATGCCGAAATTGCGGCAGAGGCGAAAACAACAGTGAACTTCTCACCGATGGTCCTGATAGATTTCTTGAAATATACAATAGCCGCGGCGACACCCCTGCTTTTTGCTTCGATTGGAGGCCTTTTTTCAGAGCTTTCCGGCATGCTCAACATAGCACTAGAAGGACTTATGGGTATCGGTGCGTTCTTTGGCATGGCAGCTGCGGGTTTGACAAGTAATATCTTTTTGGGAGCTATTGCAGCGACCCTATCAGCCTCGCTTGCTTCGATATTGATGGGCTTAATGATCAGCAAGTTTCGAACAAATCTCTTTATTACAGGCCTAGCAATCAATCTGCTTGCTCAGGGTATAACAGCAGTCTTGTCTCAAGCTTGGTACCATACAAAAGCGGTAGTGGCGTTCAACATCCCTGTCGATATTTACCTATTCCCAAGATCTATATCGCGACTTCCTTTAATAGGCTCCATATCCTTTTCTTACTCGATGTTCACTATATGTGCATGGATATGGGTTTTGGCTTCGGCTTTCATAATAAAAAATACTAAGCATGGCCTAAAAATTCGTGCAACAGGCTCCAATCCACAGGCGGTGTCTGCTCTTGGCTTTTCTCCGGATCGGATACATACGCAGGCTCTCATATGGTCTGGGGTGGGTAGTGGATTAGGCGGATATGCTTTGGGTTTGTCTATTTCTGCCTTCGTGCCAAACATTATCTCAGGGCGTGGATGGATCGCGCTGGTGGCGATATATCTTGGTCGAAAAAAGCCTCTTTGGGTGGCTGCATCCTGTCTCCTTTTCGCATTTGCTGAAAGCCTTTCTAATTATATCCAGGGATTCTCTTCAATACCGCCCATGCTTGTCCTTGCCTTGCCTTATCTAGTCACTCTTATTTCGCTTATCTTGGCCGAAAGAGAATAAAAGCAAAGGTTTACATATAAGAAGAATTGAATTCATCTAGAACTTTGTCGAGCTCATAAATCGTTTTTAGGCGCTTAAAGGGAAGATCTGCAAAACGATCCATTTCATCTTTTAGAACTGCTGGTCCTCCAATATCGACATAGCCTTTTACATACTTTGGAAGATCATCAATAAAAAGTGTTTGTTCTCTAGCGAATCCTGCAGCTTCTAAAACATTTATGTAGGAATCTGAATTGGGTTTGCCAATAAGATTATTGAACCAGATATCGTAAATACCAGAGAAACATTCCGTTATACCCAACTTATCGAGAATTCTGATCGCATGCTCCATGGGAGCATTGGTTAGGACAGCCTTTGGTATAGGCATCTTGTTCAACATAAGCTTTAGAACCATATCTGGATTGAGACAATCTGCTTCATCCTCCGGATGAATAGTCTTAAAGTACTCTTCCGGCTCTTGGAATCCATAGTCTCGCATGAGCCACTCGAGAGTAGTTCCATATGCTTTTGCATGCTCACGCCTAAACCTGATCGCTTCAGGAATAGAGAGCCCAAAAAAATCGGCAATAAAATGATTTATCCTCTGTGAGACTCCGTTTTCCAAGCCCGTAGCTTCGGAATATAGAGTGTTATCGAGATCGAAGAGCAAGGCGCGAATCATGTGTTTCTTTTGTATCATGAATTGTATATTTGCGACAAGCGAAGCAAAAAAACTAGCCTATCAGCAGACAATATGCTATTCTAGATATTGTGGCTTTTAAAGAGGAGCTTCTATGATTCCAATTGGAGATGATAATACTTGCCGTCGCGGCAAAGCTGTCGTAAACTGGACTCTCATTGCTCTCAATATATTGGTTTTTATTTTCTTTCAGAAATTTGGCTTCGACGATTATGTAACTCTAGCGCTTGCAGCGATTCCAGAGGAAATCCTGTCGGGAAGACGATTATTCACTTTAATTACAAGTCAATTCACCCATGCGGGGTTTGCACATTTGATCGGAAATATGATGTTTCTTGGAGTATTCGGTGATAATGTCGAATGTCGGATAGGCAAACTTCGCTATATTCTCCTTTATTTGATCTCTGGAACTATAGGAATGCTCTTGCAGATATTGTTTGCTGCTCTAGCAGGAGGCGCTGCACTACAAATGCCCCTTGTCGGTGCCTCTGCTGCGATTTCAGGAGTGCTCGCTACATATCTTGTATTATTTCCTGGCAATAGAGTCGTCGTGCTTCTGTTTTATTTCATACCAACCGTTTTTTCAGCCTGGTTCGTTATTGGAACTTGGTTCTTCATGCAAATCCTCGGCGGATTGACAGGCCTTACGGCCATTCAGAATGGAGGTACAGCTTATTTTGCACATATAGGAGGATTCTTGAGCGCTTACCTATGGGGTAAGTCCTATAAAAAGAAGGAATTGCAGCGCATTGCAGAATGGCGCAAGAGCCGTACTGCTGGATACTCCGACGGCTTCCATTGGTGGATTGTGGACGATGATTGATCGATGGCTCAAAGAAACGAACTATATAGAGGCCTTTTTCTCCATGCAAAGGACACGGCGCGAGGCGATAGAATTTTAACCTTTCTCTGCAATGAAGGGCTTTTATCGCTTTTTATGTTCGGAGGACCAAAAAGCTCTCTTCGCTCGGCCGCTTTGCCTTTCATAGTCGCTGACATTGAAGTATATCATGATACACGGCGTGAATTTATAAAACTGACAGGTGCGAATGTCATTGAAGTTTTCCATGGTATTCATAAGAGCTTTTCGCATATGCAATCGGCGTGCGCAGCATCGGAATTCTTGATACGAACCTCTGCCTTCGGCGGCGAATACCCACAGGCTCTATCTATGATTACAGCACTCCTTCGTGAGCTCGGCAATGTAGATGAATCAGAAGCCATATTAGTATTATCGGCCTTTTTCTGGAATGCTCTTTCCCCACTCGGCTTAATTCCTGATCTTTCAAGATGCGAGAGATGTGGTAGGTCTTTTTCAGAGAAGAATTCCCTGCCAGGAAAACTTTTGATAGGTGAAAGCTCCTTTCTTTGTCATAACTGTGCAGAACAATTCAGACAGATAGGATTTTCAACCTCGGCGATGCTTCCTTTTGATGAAAAGGTTCTTACATGTCTTCGTTGCATTACAAAGCTATCCTACAGCGAGGCCGTGCCTCTATTGAAATCTACGTCTTCGCGTGCTGAGATAATTGCAGTAATCGAATCACTTGCCGAATCCGCCGCTGAAGGCCCTCTGCAGAGTCTCCGGGTTTTTGGTGAGACCTTTTATGGAACTTAAATTTGAAGTAAAATAGTTTTCAATATTCGCATATTAATAAAGCAGATTCTGGAGAACATCTTAATGAGAGCTGTAGATATCATTATTAAGAAACGTCATGGCGAATCCCTCGATGAAAAAGAGATTCGCTTTTTTATCGAAGGATATGTAAAGGGCGAGATACCAGATTATCAAGTTTCTGCTCTATTGATGGCGATATTCTTTCAAGGCATGTCAGCGCAGGAGACCGCTGCTCTTACCCAAGCTATGCTAGATTCGGGGGAAAGAATGGATCTCTCCGGAATCCCAGGGCCCTTTATAGACAAGCATTCGACAGGTGGAGTCGGCGATAAGATATCGCTACCGCTTGCTCCAATGGTTGCAGCATGCGGAGTAAGAGTGCCTATGATGTCAGGTAGGGCTCTTGGACATACAGGAGGAACTCTTGACAAGCTCGAATCCATCCCTGGATATATGACTGATCTTGAGCCTTCAGAATTTAAAAAAGGCCTACTAAAAGAAGGCTTCGCGATGACAGGTCAGACTGCGCATATCGTTCCAGCCGACAAAAAACTATATGCATTGAGGGATGTCACCGGAACAATCGAGTCCATTCCGCTCATAACAGCTTCAATATTATCAAAGAAAGTTGCGGAAGGTGCAGAAGGTATCGTATTCGATGTAAAATGCGGCTCGGGCGCATTCATGAAAAGCTATGATGATGCCAAGGCTCTCGCAAAAAGCCTTGTTGCGACTGGGAAAACAATGGGGAAAAAAGTTGTCGCAGTACTAACTGATATGTCGCAACCCCTTGGATACAAAGTAGGAAATTTTCTTGAGATCGAAGAGGCTCTAGATTGTCTCGAAGCGAAGGGGCCTAAGGACGTAATGGAGCTCACATATTGCTTGGGAGCATGGATGCTCATCCTTGGCGGTAAAGCAAAGGATATTTCGGAAGGAAAAAGTCTATGCCAAGAAGCGATAGAATCCAAAGCTGCGCTAGATCTTTTCTGTCGAAATGTTGTGCGGCAGGGCGGCAATCTAGAAGAGATGCAAAAAAGAAGAGGATCCTGGCGCTCAGAATTCTCTATCGAAATTAGCGCTGAAAAGACTGGATATATCAGTTCCATCGATGCTCTCAAAATTGGGCTCGCAGGTGTATACCTCGGAGTAGGAAGAAATCGAACAGAAGACAGTGTCAGCCCCACAGCAGGCTTTATCTTCGATAAGAAGCGCGGCGACCCCATATATAAGGGCGAACGCATCGCAACGCTCTTTGGCAAAGACAGCCAAAGCCTAGAAGCTGCATTCCCTCTCGCTCTGGATGCCATTTCCATAGAAAACACCGCTCCATCTATATCATCACTTATTCTTGAAGAAATTACCGTATCATGAAGTGGATAAAAAAAGAGATAGACCCCGTTCAAGTGCGCAGCCTTGCTCGGCGCTACGAAATAGATACTCTGACAGCCTCTATTCTGGTACGCAGAAATATAATCGAGCCAGAACAAATACAGTTCTATCTTGAGAACGATCTCCAACTACTCCATAATCCATTCCTCTTCAAAGATATGGAGGATGCGGTAGACCGAATTATCACAGCTCGAGAAGAAGAAGAAAAAGTGCTTGTGTTTGGCGATTCCGATGCAGATGGGATTACCTCGACAGTGCTCATGACCGAAGTCCTTAGAGATTTTGGACTGAAAGTAATTCAAAAAGTTCCAGAAGGCGAGGAACCCTATGGTCTATCAAAGGATTCGATAGACTTTGCAGAAGAACAAGGTGTGAGTCTTATTGTCACAATAGACTGTGGTATTTCAAATCACGAGGAAGTTCTCTATGCGAGCCAAAAAGGAATCGATGTTATAATCACAGATCATCACCACATACAAGCAAAAGAGCCGCCAAAAGCCATAGCTATCATAAATCCAAAGCTTCCAGATTGTGGATATCCTTTTAGAGATCTATCTGGATGCGGTGTGGCTCTAAAGCTAGCACATGCCCTCGCCATAGCTCGTCTAGGCATTCTCAAAGAACCACTCGCCCTTCTTCGAGCTGGCCAAGCTATTCACCAAGAAGTCTGCCTAAGTGTGGAAGAAAGCAAGCTCAATACTGAGAAAGAAGGCAATCTCGAGATAGAAGCAATTAGGCTCGATAACCTTATTGAGACAAGCCGTTTAAGAATTATTTCTGACAGTAGTGGATATTTCCCCTCGGGCACTCTCGAAAAGCTTGAAAAATTCTTTCGTGGCCGTATTGTAATTGCATGGAATAAAAACATAATAGAAGCCTTCTTCAAGAAAAACTTTGCTGGTTTAGTCGAACTCGAAGTATTAGACCTCGAGAAAATAGTTACGCCTATCTGGCCCAATATGTCGACAAATTCCCTGGAAGAACTTGTCCAGGTTTCTAGACTGAGAAAGTATGCCTATGGTCCTTATAGTACTATCGATACCCTCAAGCATATTTTCAATGGGTACTTGCTCTATACTCTTCAGAGCCAGAGCCTTCTGAGCGATAGAATGTTGCAACTCGCTGCGCTTGGCACAATCGCAGATCTCATGCCTCTAAAGAATGAGAATAGACTGATTGTGCGGAGAGGAATAGAAAGTCTCAACACTGCTCCAACTAATGGAATCCGAGAGCTCAAGATGGTACTCAATCTTGGAAGACCACTCGGATCAAATGATGTGGCCTGGCAGATCACTCCCATTATCAATGCAGCTGGCAGGCTTGGCAAGCCAAAACTAGCTCTAGATCTTCTGCAAGCCGAAACAACAAATGAAGCCATCGAGGCTGCTTCTCAGCTAATACAAGCAAACAACGAACGCAGGCGCCTTGGAGCGGAAGCTTGGGAAGTAATTCAAGATCAGCTCACAGAGAGCCTCAAGAAGAGCTGTGGTAAATTTGCTGTAGTGGGCAGTTCCAAAATAAAAAGCGGAATTACAGGACTGCTTGCCTCCCGTGCAGCCAATCTCATGAAAACACCTGTGATTGTGGCCGTATTCAAAACAGATGGGACCTGTACAGGTTCCATTCGCGGTGGGGATGCATTTCCTCTTACCCAGCTCTTGGCCTATTCAGCTGATCTCTTCCTTGATTATGGAGGCCATGACTCTGCCGCTGGTTTTACGATGAAAACCGATAATTGGCAGGCTTTTCTCGAGCGGATTGCTCAATTCATGGAACATACAGAGATGATCACAGAAGAATCGGAGCTTTTGATAGATGCTGAACTCCCACATTCTTTTGTAACTCCGGATTTGCTTCAGCTATGCCGTCACTTTGAGCCAATTGGAGAAGAGAGCGATCCTCTTGTATTCTATTCGAAGAATGTCTCTATGGTAGATGCCCAGATAGTCGGAAAAAGTGGCAAGAGCCATCTAAAACTGACGCTGGACTTCGGTACCTACAAATGGCCTGCCATGCTCTGGGATGGAGCGCAAAGACTCGAACGGGATTTTTCATTCAGAAACAACGATAGAGTCGATGTCATATACAAAGTTACTACAAATTATTGGAATGGCGAAGAGCGACCTCAACTCGAGTTGTATGATATCCATCGCGCTGAATTGACAGGCTTATAGTGCAGGAACTCTTGACCAAAACTATAAAAATCACTAAGGTACAGGGCGTCATTCCCCGGTTGTGTAATGGTAGCACAGCAGACTCTGGATCTGCTTGTGGGGGTTCGAATCCCTCCTGGGG
>MWDY01000288.1 GCA_002070755.1 Spirochaetes bacterium ADurb.Bin110
ACCTTTCCTCCTTTTAAGATCTCGTGGACAAAATCGACTTTTATTCGGCAGATAGTTTCTCCATCTGCGCGAGGCACGGCATCGCATAGCCAATTGACGAAGTGGGCATTGTTGACATGGCCATTTTGATCGATGTGCCGAGCTCGAGCTTCTAGAGTAAAAGCCTCGGAAAATCCTTCAAGCGCTCCAAATTGAACTTCTTCCACGCCAGGAGAAAGGTCATCGAAAGGCCAAGGATAATCTGTCTTGAGGTCGATGGGCAGCGTTCGCTCCGGCCGAACAATACGCCGAGTCTGTACATCTACGATGATATATTCATACATTGCGCCCGCGTATCTAAAGCCCGACTCATCCAAAAGCTCGAGACACCTCTGCGCATAGAGTTTCTTCGCTCCCACAGGCCAAGTTCTAGCGATAACCTTTTGTCCAGCTCCAGGCATTGCCTCGATACGTATGTCGATGCGCGAAAGCATCCATGTGAGCCCTCTAGCCCACATATCCTCCATGCCAATGCCCAAGACCGTTGCATGAGCCCCGGCGGTTTCCTGAAAGAAATTGGCAAGTGCAAAGGGTTTTAGAGGTCCACCATAACCGCAGTCATATCCTCTCACTTCGTAACGAATTTCAAGAGGTTTTATCATTGATGCATCCTCATCCTTTTCTGGTCTTTCTTATTTGATAACTGTAGATAGCTGCCAAATAATGCTCAGTCTTTTTCTGACATTCTATATACTACCTTCTTGCTTGTCTCAAAGAAAAGTACTATGGAAAGTCGAAAACCGCTGGCTTCTTGGAAATAGACTTCTTAGAAATAAGCTTCGATAAATAGGCCCCGATAAATAGGCCCCGATAAATAGGCTCCAACAAATAGGCTCCGCAGTTATGCAATATCATGGTATAATTCAGAACTATGTGCGGTATTGTTTCACTCGTCTACAAAGATGAGAACCCTTCGATGGGGAAAGAGGCTGAGGCGCTTCTCAAGCGTCTCGAGTATCGAGGTTACGATTCGACCGGTGCTGCCTTTATCAGTGCCGACAAACGAATCACACTGCGAAAAAAGGTTGGCGCTCCTTCCAAAGTCTGCCCACTCCTTAAGATCGATTCCTTCAGTGGTCAGCGATTCATTGGACAAGTGCGCTGGGCTACATACGGAGGCGTCACCGATGTCAATAGTCAGCCCCACCATGTGCATTGCAAGATGGAGCTAGTCGGCGCTCATAATGGAAATATTTCTAATACCGATACGCTCAAGGCCTGGTTAACTGCTCGCGGCCACGCTGTGATTTCGGACAATGATGGCGAGATAATCGTACACCTCATCGAAGAGCACTATTCTGCTGCCCAATCGCTAGCCAGCTCTGACCTTGCCTATCTCCGCAAGGCTTACGCGAACGCTGGTCTAGCAGAAGGCGTGCCCGATGGAGTTCTACGCATGATCGAGGCTATTCGCAGGGCTCAAGCGCTTGCCGAAGGTTCCTATGCTGCTGCCGTCTCTGATCCACAACTTCCAGGAGTATTTGCCATCAAATCTGGCTCTTCACTCTATGCTGGCTTCGGCAGTGATGCCTTTGGCAATTTCATAGTGCTCTCTTCGGATCTGACTAGTGTGCTTTCTAAGACACGCACACTTATCCCTCTTTCCGAAGGTGAGGGTATTTGGTTCACCGAGAATCAATACCTTGTATTCAACCTTCAAGGTCAGCCATTTTTCTCGCATCCTCGCCTAAAGAGATCAAAGCTTTCGATCAAAGATACTCAGCTTTCACCCGAATACCAGCACTATATGGAGCAGGAAATCTCATCGAGCCCGAACAATATAATCCAGATTTTACGCTATTATTTCCGCGATCCAGCCACAGAGCCTCTTTCGGAACTCTTCGAGGAACACAAGGATGACTGCAAGGAAACCGCGGATAAGATCTCTTCGCTCTCTGAGCGTTTTGGCAATGAGGCTCTGCTTGCTGGAATGAAGGAGGTTTTCGAATCTCCAGCCTGGAATGAAATAGAAGCAAGAGTTCAGAATACGGGTGCAGCGCACTTTGTCGGTCAAGACTTTATTTCGGACGAGACCGAACTACTCAAAGAGCTCGCCGCCCTCAATCCGCCTATGCGAGGAAAGCTTCTGCTTATGGACAAAGTGATTGTATGGCGAAAACGCCGTGCAGTTCTGCGCTATACAGGCGAGCTCAAAAATGCCATACGCGAAGCTACGCAATCGGGAGGCAGAATTTACTTCGTCGCATCCGGCACATCCTATCATGCGGCATTAATTGCCGCTTATTTCTTCAATTCCATAGCCCATATAGCAGTCTATCCCTGCAATCCCGGCATGTTCCGCTCGATGTATTTCAATTGTCTGGGGAAAAATGATCTTATTATAGGAATATCGCAATCGGGCGAAACGAAAGATCTTGTCGATATATTCCAAGATGTAAAAAAGGCCAATAATTCGGTGCGCCTTGTAAGTATAGTGAATAATGAGAATAGCCGAATACCTCAAGAGCTCTCGGATTTTTATCTTCCTCTTTTGTGTGGACCAGAAATCGCTGTGGCAGCTACGAAATCCTTTACGAGCCAGATTGCCGTTCTCTATCTCTTAGCTGCAAGCTTCTCTATGCCAGAGCATAGAATTAGAGAAAACTTGCTCAAGGCCAAAGACCTGATGATCGAAACTATCGAGACACGGATGGGCGATATCGAGAGTGTGGCTGCGCACCTCTTTACGGCTTCTTCGATTCATATCCTGGGGACAGGATTAATCGGGCTAGCAAAAGAGGGAGCTCTCAAAATTCGCGAAGTCGTTCTGAACCACACAGAAGGCTATGATGCTGCAGAGTTCAAACATGGGCCCAACACTATTCTTGGCAGGAACACGCTACTTTCGCTGGCAGACCTTGAAAAACTTGTTGGAGCCGAGCCATTGACCGCCATTACTAACGATCTCTTCGAGAAGCTTTCGCACAACTATCCGCTCATATTCATCTGTCCACCCGAAGAGCGCGATAGGCGCATCACAGTAAGCCAGATACACACTCATAAGATTCGAGGAGCGGATATTGTGCTCATTGCCGAGCCTTCGCAGGAGTTGGCTCTTGCAGTGGAAGGCGCGCCGATGGGCATAGAGAAATATTGGTCGAAGTATATCCCCTTGCCACAATCTGGCGATCCATGCCTCTTTGTATTTTCGACTACAATAGCGCTGCAATATCTCGCTTACCGTATGTCGGTACGCAAAATGCAATGGCTAGATTCGCTGGGAATCCAAAATCATGGCGTACACCCCGACGCGCCAAAGAATGTCTCCAAGTCGATCACAGTGGACTAAAGAAGCGAGGGATAAACAAGAATAGACAGCAATCACTTATTCTTGCATATGATCCAGGGAAGAAAAATACCATCGCGCACCGCTACCTCGGCCTTCGCAGCGCACTCTTCCTCGGCGTTTGAGCCTCTCGAGGCAATGCCTAAGGTTCCCTGTATCGACATCCTCGAACATGAAAGCAAGCTCCCTCAGAGTCAAACCGCCCTCTTTTGCATTTAGAACTGCATATACTTTCTCATCGAGTCTCGGAGATATATCCAATGATATATGAGATGATGTAGTACCTATAGTACCTAAGGAGGCCGAGGGCTCTTTCAATAAAATAGAGTCCTCGTCTAGCTGTTCTCTTTCATGCTTCCATGCTATTGCCCTAAAAAATGCGTAGGTCCAGAGATTCGCCTCTTTTCGTGTTCCGGCAAAGATGATGGGAAGGTGTGGATGCATAGCCTGAAGCTCAGAAATGACCCTATACGCATGAGCAGCTGGCCATCTACCCTCGAGTCTCTTAGGATTCATAAAATCGCCGTAATGGGCCTCGATTACCATAGCGGCGTTCGGTAAACCCGAGAGTTCATCTAGGCTTCGATGAAGAATTGCTATCGAATCGAAATCGGTGAGTAGGTTTTCGTAGGTTTTGCGCTCGACTACCGCTAGAATCGTCTCGTTATGCATTAGAGCATAGTCACCGGCAGGCAATCGCCTCCGCTCGACCCGTGCTTTTGGAAATTTCCAAGGATAACGTTCGGCGCTGTCCATCGCCACTGTCAGCTCTAGCTTGGTTAGCCCCGGCCTCAAAGCGACCCGAGAGCGTGATTTGTGTTCTTTCTGGGCTGAATCTGTCTTGAAGAAGATCTGTTCGTAGCTCCCTTC